>CAZPYQ010000087.1:0-6002 GCA_964590585.1 uncultured Planctomycetia bacterium
GTCCATGGATTTCGCAAGGGCCCTTTTAAAGGAGGAGAATGTCGCGGTCGTCCCGGGCACGGCCTTCGGTCCTTCCGGCGAGGGCTATGTCAGGATGTCTTACGCCTCCAGCATGGAGAATATAAAGGAGGCGCTGGTGAGGATAAAAAGGTTCCTAAACAGGGGGTAGATATGAAGATATTAAAGACGTCCATTATTGCCCTTGCGGCGCTGGCCCTCTTGGCCCCGCCGGCTCTCTGCAAGGCGAACGACATATTCAAGGTGAACAGCGATGTCGTGCTCGAGGCCGACATGACCGCCGGCGACATCGTCGTAATAGGCGGCAACGTCACGGTGTCGGGAAAGGTGGAGAGGGGGATATTTGTCGTCGGAGGAAACGTCTACCTGAAGGGCCGCGCAGCGGTCAATGGAGAGGTGGTTACGGTGGGGGGAGAGGTGGTCAAGGACCCCTTCTCCACGATCGGCGGCGGGCTCACCCAGATACGCATGCCGAAGTTCATACCAACGATGGAGACTTTCTTCAGGGGCGGATGGATAGCTATATGGGCCACGATGAGCATACTGGCGCTCCTCGGGTTCCTCGGGATCACGGTCCTTCTCCTGGCCCTTTTGCCGAAACACATAGGCAACATAGTAGGCGTCTTGAACGAGTCTTTCTTCAACATGCTGGCGTGGGGTATCATATGGATCCTCCTCATCGCGCCGATAGCCGTTCTTCTGGCCATAAGCATAGTGGGGATAATCCTGATACCGCTTGAGATAATGATGTTTGTGATAGCCATGATAATAGGGTACATAGCCGTAGCGGCATTTATAGGGAGGAACATCCTTAAATCCTCGAATAAGATTAAGGGTATTTTCGCGGAGGCCATAATAGGGGTCATGGTCCTCTTTCTTATAGGCTTCCTGCCCGTCATAGGCGGGGTCGTGAAATCCCTTCTCGTCATAGCGGGTTTCGGGGCCGTGATAATGACCAGGTTTGGGACCAGGATAGCTTGATGGCGGCGCATCTTAAAAACGCATTACCCTGACGGAAGGAAGGAGCTTATGGGACTAAAAAAACAGTATCAGATAAAGAGACAGCAAAGGAGAAAGGCCAGGAAGAAGAGGCGCAAGCTTCTGGCAAAATCGGGCGGCGTGTCCAGGCCTGTGACGCCGCCTTAAAAAAGGGGCATTGCCGGTCTTAAGAGCGTATACTTTATTCTTGACAATGACCCGCCGCGACCTATAATAATACGTTAAAGTGAGGTTTTCCGGATAAAAAAAAGAAAGGCAAGATGATGAAGAAAGGTTTTTTAGTGTTAGCGGTAATGGTGTTTTTGGTATCATGCATAACTACAAGCGGCTGCAGGTCGAAAGAGAGGTCCATGGAAGACGAGTATATCGCGCTGGAAGAGGGCGCTGTCGCGCCGATTACTGAAGAGGGCATGGTGCAGGATACGTTCGGCGTCACCGAGGTGGAAACGATACCGCCGACAGCTTCTCCGGAAGTCCTCGCCAGGCCCGCGAGCGCCGTCACAGGCATGCTTACAAAAGAGAAGGAGATCCAGACCGCCCTTAGGAACGCGGGGTTCTACGGCGGCTCGATAGACGGCAAGATAGGGCCAAAGACGAAGAAGGCGATAGAGGATTTCCAGAAGGCGAACGGCCTCGTAGTCGACGGGAAAGTCGGCCCCAAGACCTGGGGAGAACTGGAAAAATATCTGGCCAAAAAGTAAAAATATATTTACCCCGTCAGGAGAAATCTTCCGCCGGGGCTTATCGATAGAGATGTCAAGAAGGGGGAAAATAGATGAAGTCAAGAGATATGGCGGCGCTGGTTGTGGCAATTGTGTTTTTGACAGCGGTATTGGCCGGGTGCGGTGTTTCTAATAAGAAATATGACGCGCTTCTCGGCGAGAAGGTGGCGTTGGAGGAAAAATGCGCCGTACTCATGAGGGCCCAGGACGCGCTTAAGAATGAGTATGATAACCTTCTAAAGGAGAAGATGGCCCTCTCCACGCGCTTTGAGACCTCCGCGAACGAAAAGAAGGCCCTGAAAGACGAATATGACAAGATACTCGGTGAGAAGATAGCGGCAAAAGCGGCATATGACAAGCTCCTGGCCGATACCCAGGCCGCAAAGGCGGAAGCGGCTGCGCAGGCCGGCCTGTAGACACAGCGGGTTGCCTTTAAAAATTAAGTTTCGGGCAAAAGGGGTATTTTAAACGATACCCCTTTTGGCTGTCGGGAGATGGGAAGGGTGTTTCACGGTAAAAGGGTAGCGGTCGTGATGCCGGCCTATAACGCGGCCAGGACGCTCGAGAAGACATATAATGAAATACCCAAGGGGATAGCGGACGATATCATCCTGAACGACGACTCCTCAAGCGACGATACGATAGATGTCGCCAGGAGGCTGGGGTTAAAGGTCTTCGTCCACGACAGGAACAAGGGTTACGGCGCGAACCAGAAGACATGCTACCGGGAGGCGCTTAAAATAGGCGCGGATATCGTGGTCATGCTTCATCCGGATTATCAGTATCCTCCCCGGCTCATCCCTTCCATGGTTTCTCTGGTAACCAGCGGGATGTTCGATGTCGTCCTGGGGTCTCGCATCCTGGGCAACAAGGCCCTGCGCGGCGGGATGCCTGTCTATAAATACGTATCGAACAGGGTTCTGACATTCCTGGAGAATAATATAATAGGCGAGAAACTCTCCGAGTATCATACGGGATACAGGGCCTACTCCAGGGAGGTGCTGCTCAGGCTTCCCATACTGGAGAATTCCGACGATTTTATCTTTGACAACCAGATCCTTCTGCAGGCGTTCTATATGGGTTTCAGGGTAGCCGAGATAACCTGCCCCTCTTCCTATAACAAGGATTCATCTTCCATAAATTTCAGGCGCAGCGTCGTCTACGGCACGGGCGTCCTCCGGACGGCCTGCCAGTACTTTCTGGATAAGCACGGGTTCGCTAAATTCAGGATATTCGACGCGGAAGGCCGAAAGATAGCGATAACCGATAGCGAGTAGAGAGGGCCGAGCGTGATAATTCTTGCTTTTGGACTAATGGTGTGTTATATATAAGGATACTAAAAATAAGGAGGGTATAGCATGAGAAAGCTGGTTTTGCTTTGTTTGGGCATAGCCGTTTGCGCGCTTCTTATGGCGAATACAGGGTTCTCCCAGGAAGAGGATAGCATCGCGGGCGGCGCGCCGGTCCAGGACAAGCCTGAAGTAGAGTCCATATACGGAGAGGTGCTCTCCGTCAACGAAGCGAATAACTCCATTTCTGTCCAGTATTATGATTATGATACGGACGAAGAGGAGTCGATAGAGCTTGAATTCGACAAGGATACAAAGCTGGAGAACGCCGCCGCCCTTAAGGATATAAAGGCGGGAGACTGGGTCGACGCGGACTATTCTTCGTCGCCTCTCGGCAAAAAAATAGCCGGGGCAGTAAAGGTGGAACTGGCCGAGGATTACGAAGAGCCGGAACCGGACACGCTGCGGGTCTCGGAAGACGACGAATAGTATTTTAAAAGGAGGTATCCCATGGGCTCAACACCTCTTAAACACAAATCAACCAAGGAATTCCGCTTTCCGCATGGATACGGAGACAACAGGATAGTCCTCCTCATAAGGGACCCCTGGTGGGTCTTCGCCTATTGGGAGATAAGGCGCGACAGGGAGGAAGAGGTCGTGAAGAAGATAGAGTCTTCCGGCGAGAAGGCCCTGAAGTCGGTCTTACGCGTCTATGACGTTACCGATATAAAGTTTAACGGCACGAACGCCCACTCCTATTTCGATATAGACCTCAAAGGGCTGGCCAATAACTGGTATATAAACGTGAACGCCCCGGACAGGGCATGGCAGGTCGATATAGGCATAGTCTCTTCAACGGGTAAATTTTATCTCCTCGCGCGTTCCAACGCGGTCAAAACACCGCGTTTCGGCATGTCGGATAAGTTCGACGAGGAGTGGATGATGCCGGAAGACGAGTACTGGAAGATGTTCGGCCTCTCGGGCGGGTTCGGTATAGGCAAAGGTTCGCTCGAGGTGAGGGAGATGGTGAAGCGGCGCCTTGAGGAGCAGATATCCTCCGGGGCCATAAGCTCCATGTCGAGCCCTATGGGCCGCAGGGAGGAACGCAAGTTCTGGCTGGTCGTGAACACCGAGCTCATCGTCTATGGCGCCACCGAAGCGGACGCCAAGGTCACCGTCCAGGGAAAGAAGATAGATTTGAGGCCGGACGGCACGTTCAGCTTAAGGTTTGCCCTGCCAGACGGAAAACAGGTCATCCCCGTCGAAGCTACCTCGAAGGACGGGGTAGACAGGCGGCGCATAACGCCTATCGTTACACGAAAAACCGAAAAATAAAAATATAAAGACGGTATCTTCTATACTATGGAAAAAGGATATCTCGCAATAGTCCTTCACGCGCACCTCCCTTTTGTGCGGCATCCGGAATTCGAGGATTTTCTGGAGGAGGATTGGCTTTTTGAGGCGATAACGGAGACGTATATCCCGCTTATAAAGGTATTTGACCGCCTCATACTGGATGGCGTGAATTTCAGGCTCACCATATCCCTCTCGCCGACACTCATATCGATGTTCCAGGACCGGCACCTGCAGCAGAAATACCTGAAACACCTCGACAAACTTATAGAACTTTCCGAAAAAGAGATAGACAGGACGAAATGGGAGGGCCCATTCAACCGCCTCGCGCACATGTACCGCGATATCTTCGTCGACTCGCGCCGTGTCTTCGCGGATGAGTGTAAATGCGATCTCACGAACGCCTTCAGGCGCTTTCAGGACGCCGGTAGACTGGAGGTCATCACCTGCGCGGCCACTCACGGCTATCTCCCGCTCATGGAGGTGGAACGAAAGGCATCGGTCAGGGCCCAGGTAAAGGTGGGGGTAGATACATACGAGAAGGCGTTCGGCAGGAAACCCCTGGGTATATGGCTGCCGGAATGCGGCTACAACCCCGGGGACGAAGCCATACTTAAAGAGGCCGGCATAAAATATTTCTTCGTGGATACGCACGGCATACTTTTCGGCTCGCCCAGGCCGAGGTTCGGGGTCTTCAGCCCGTACCTCACGAGATCAGGCGTGGCGGTCATGGGGCGCGACATGGAGACATCCAAGGCAGTGTGGAGCTCCATCGAAGGATACCCGGGAGATTACGTATACAGGGATTTTTACAGGGACATAGGGTTTGACCTGGATTACGATTACGTGAAGCCCTACATAAACGGCGACGGCATACGCATAAATACCGGCATAAAGTACCACAAGATAACGGGCCGGACCAATTATAAAGAGGCGTATATCCCGGAGGCGGCAAGAGATAAGGCCGCGGAACACGCCGGAAATTTCATGTTCAACAGGGAAAAGCAGATTGAATATCTTAAGGGGATGATGGGCGACAGAAGGCCGATGCTCGTCGCGCCGTATGACGCGGAACTTTACGGCCACTGGTGGTATGAGGGCCCGATGTGGCTCGACTTCCTCATAAGGAAGGTCAGTTTCGACCAGAAGGTTTTTAAACTTACGACCCCCGGAGATTATCTTAAAATGTACAAGTCCTATCAGGTGTTGACACCGTCCATGTCGAGCTGGGGCTGGAAGGGATACAGCGAGGTCTGGCTGGAGGGTTCGAACGACTGGATGTACAGGCACCTCCACAAGATGGTCGAGAGGATGGTAGAATCCGCCAGGTCAAATCCGGACGCAAAAAGGCTCCAGGCCAGGGCATTAAACCAGATGGCGAGGGAACTCCTCCTGGCGCAGTCGAGCGACTGGGCGTTCATAATGAAGACCGGCGCGCACGCGCCGTACGCCAATGAGAGGTTCCAGGAACACACGGCGCATTTCACCGAACTTTACGAAGAGGTGAAGGACGGCCGCCTTGATGAAGAGTACATAAGGGCCTGCGAAGAGAAGTATAATATATTTCCTGATATAGATTATTCGGTTTATAATGCATAAGAGTACAGAGCACAGATTACAG
>CAZPYQ010000088.1:0-5966 GCA_964590585.1 uncultured Planctomycetia bacterium
CGATAATGGTCCTTGGAGATTCCACCAGCATGACGATAGGCCTTGAAAAAAAGACCTATCCTCATATCCTGGCCAGCCTGCCGGTATGGCCGGAGGGGACGCGTATCGTTAATTGCTCCCAGCCCGGTTTTACCGCATGCGACGCATCCAGCTTTTTCTTCAGGCACGCCAGGATACCGCTTCCCCTCGGAGCCGTTATCATATATCTGGGCAATTGCGACGCAAACGCGACAGAGCTAAAAAAGGGGAGGTATTCGCGACTTCGCGGCCTTGTCCTGTCGTTAAGAGAAAGACTGGGGATGAAGACGAAACCGGTCGCGCTTAGGAACAAACTCATGCGTTTCGAGTGGAACGACCGTTATGACCCCGCAATCGAAAGGGCGGAGAGGCCCTCCGATTACAAGTTCAATATATCCCGAATAGTCGGGTATTGCAGGCGCCGCTCCATACCGGTCGTATTGGTAAAACCCGTCGCTAATTTTTTGTTTCCCGCGGGACTCGGCAAGGGCAACTTCCTCTATTACAGATATCTTGGCATGGACGAAAAATTCTCATCCTGCCTGTCGGTCGGAGACGACCGCTTCGTAAGGGCGCTCGAATCGCATGAACGGGGAGAATACGCGGATGCTATGGCGCTATACAAGAAAATACTTGAGGAACCTCCCCCTTATTTCACCAACCCGGAATATCCCCTCATCGTGGCCAATAACTACGCCGTCTCGGCCGCCTGTAAGGGTAACTTCAAAGAGGCGGCGAAGCTCCTGGGGCTTTTATTAAAAGAGCGCCATATTCGGCGCGAGATAATCCTTTATAACCTGGCCCAGACGCACAGGCGATCCGGGGACCCGGACTTATACAGGAAATCGATGAAAGAGGCCTATGACGCGGATTCGTCGTTATACAGGGTGAAGGATTCATACAGGGAGGCCCTGGATGGCATAGCCTCCCGTTTTAATGATGCAGTCACTATCGTCGACATGGGCGAATTCGCGGACAGTAGGCTGTTCATCGACCATTGCCATCTCGCGCCAGACGGCCAGAGGCGGTTGGCCGAAAAAATACTCGACAAACTGAAATATGCAAAGGTGGCGACAGGTAAAAGAAAAGCGGAAATAAGGAATATCTTATATAACCCGGAATTATCGCTGGGCAATACGAAAGAATTTTACCGGTATTACAAGACCTACGCGCCGTATGGCGAGGACGATATAGTTAAGGAGGTGGATACCGTAAGGAGGTCTTATGCGTCTCATGGCGGCGCAAGCCCCGAACCGGCGATGGGACGCCTCTCAAGAGAGATGAAGCGGGCTTTGGAATATTATCTTAAACATCCCTGCCTGCCGTCGCTTGAAGATATATTGCGTTTTCCGCCCAGGTATCCGTCCGACATAGGCCGGTTCCCGGAACTATTTTTAGCCAGGCACATCATCCCGTATCTGAGGATGCTGGAGAAGGACGAGTCCGTATCTTCCCTTTTCACCGGGGACCAGGGGCTGTTGCGGCGATCGGAAGAGCTGATTTCGGTGTTGCCGGAGGACGTTAGTATACTCGTTTCCGCCGATGACCCGCCTATGGACCCCGCGTTTGAAGCCGGCAGGGTCGGCAGGATACTTAAAAAGGTCCGCGATGACCTCGTGGCGCATTTAAAATCGGGCAATAAGGTCCACGAACGTTTGAAGACGACGATATTCTGGTATTTCAGGGAGATCTTGAGGTGGGGGCCGCATTCAAGGGCCTCCATGAGGTATGACCGTTTATTTTTGGAATATGCAGCAGAGGCGCTGGCCGTTGCGGGCATTCTGGATTCAAAGCTCAATCTTGGCAGAAGAAAAGAGATCGTATCCCTGATATCGCATGTTAATGAGGCCGATCGTTTGCATGCAAGGTTCGCCGCGGCGTTCGATATTGAAAAAGACAATGCCGGACTCCTCAGGGACTATGATGAGTCGCTTTTGGCCCTTGCCGGCAAGATTGAAAGAAACGCGGCGGATATGCCGTTACCTGTAAAAACTTAAAAAGGCGATAATGAAAAGCGAAAAAGATGACTTTCTTTATATAGAGCGCCTTACGGCGGCCTCCTGGTTAGCGGGTGTAGTGCCGCATCTTATACGCGGCTACCTGAAAGAGCGCCTCGCCTATGGGAAGATATATTTTATAGACGGCTCAAAGACGGGGGAGCTTATCGCGTATCTTACTTCATACCCTTTTTCAATCAGGCCCGAAAGGCTGGATTTCCGCGCAAGAGACATCAGGGGCGAAGACGGCGTTTTTGTCAGGGAAACGCTGTGTCACAAGGATATCCTCAAGATCCAAAACGCCATAAAAGAAGGCCCTGAATTTAAAAATATATCGCGGCCCGGGGAGCCGGACAGGAAGATTGAGAAGTTTTTATTAAAACAGGTCATGGCGGATGATTTTTTCGATAATGAGACCATTGTGAGGCCCGTCTTCCTGGTCAGGATAGCCGCCTGGAACACAAAAAAAGAAAAGGCATTGAGGTCGGTCCTGTTTCTGGCAAAGAGAAATTGGGCAGGATACATAGAGGCATACGCGCGCGATTACGGCGTCGAGACCATATTTGCCGGACATACAAGATTTAAGGCGAAAGACCTGTTGTTGCGCCTTTTCAAGGGGTATACCGTTTTCTTTGTAAATATTCCGTTCTGGTTTTCAAAAAACGGGCTCGAATACTTTGCGCATAAGTTTCAGAGAAGAAGGCGCGCGGATCCCGGGAAAAGGCCGTCTCCCAAAATAGCCGTTGAATACTACGGCCATATCAATCTCGAGCGTCCGGAGATGCAGTCGGACCTCTTCTTTTTTAAAATGTCCGGTTTGAAAGGGGAGGATATCCTCCTTACCTTCGGCCTTCCGGAAGACCCTTTAACCAAAGACAAGATGGAGGAATTGTCCCGGTATAGTATCCAGGCCCTGGCCCTTGGCCCGAAGAGAACGGCCGCTTTCTCTACGGCGCCCATAGTCCATTACAGGCCCCGTTTAAGGAAGATAGATGAACCCGCGATCGGGAACGATAATATCGAAAATAGATGGTTTGAAAGGCAGCTCTCCTTTTATAAGGTGCTCTTTGATTACTGGGACAGCTTCTTTAAATCGACAGGCGCCAAGATTTTCATGACGTGGTTCAAGAACAATTCCACCCACTTCGCCATCGCGGACGCCCTGAAGAATAACGGAGGGGCCCTTGCCGTCTATCAGAGATCCTTCGAGGAGTTCCCGTCAGCGTTGACCGCTGTAGGCGCGGATATATTTTTCGGATTTTCCAAAAGCGGGATGGAAAAGGAAAGGTTGTCGGGGTCCGCAATATCCTATTATGTCGTCACAGGCTATTATGGAGATTACCGGTTTTCTCTCCTTCGCGAACAAGGCAGGGCCATAAAAGAGAAATTGATAAAAAACGGGGCGAAACATATCCTGGCCTTCCTGGATGAAAATTCCATAGGCGACTCAAGATGGTTCCTGGGGCACGAGTACACGCGGGCCAATTACGCATTTTTGCTTGGGAAAGTCCTGTCGGAGCCGTGGCTCGGGCTCGTCATAAAGCCGAAAACTCACACGACCTTGAGGAGGCGCCTCGGCCCGGTATCGAAGGTTTTGGAGAGCGCCAAAAAGACCGGCAGGTGTTTCATCTTCGAAGAAGGCGTATTGCAGAATTCATATCCGCCCGCGGCGGCGGCCCTCGCCTCGGATATCGTTATCCACGGCCATCTCTATGCCGGGACCGCCAGCATGGAAACCGCTCTCGCGGGTATCCCCACCTTATTGATGGACAGGGAGCTGTGGCCCATAAGTAAATTATATAGATTGGAAAAAGGAAAGGTGATTTTTAATGATTGGGAAAGCGCTTGGCGGGCATGCCTCGAATACTGGAAGATGGGCGGTAACGTCCCGGGATTCGGAGACTGGTCGGCCATACTGCCTGATCTAGACCCTTTCAGGGACGGCAGGGCCGCCGAACGCATAGGCGGTTACCTGAAATGCCTGTCGGATGGTTTCAAAGAGGGCCTTAAGAGAGAGGCGGTAATGGCCGATGCGGCGGAAAAGTACGGTAAGGCATGGGGAAAAGATAAGATCGGAGAGGTAATATGAAGAGAGCGAACATAGAAGTGAACGCGAACTTTCACCTCCTCTCCGGCCAAAGGCCTTTCAGGAATAAGAGCGCCGCGTTCGCCGAGTACCGAAAGAAGTGGGCGGAGTGGCCGAAGAGTTTTAAGGCAGGCGCATTCCCGCTTTTTATAGACATAGAGACGACGAGCGTGTGTAACTTAAGTTGCGATTTTTGCGCGACCACATACAGGGGTAAAAAGGTAAAAAAAGGTTTTATAGAACCCTCCCTGGCGAAAAAGATAATAGATGAAGGGGCAAGAAAGGGCCTTTGCGGCGTAAAATTCAATATACGTGGAGAGCCGCTTCTCCATCCCGATATAGTGGAATTCGTGCGTTACGCCAAGGTCAAAGGCCTTATCGATGTCTATTTCAATACCAACGCCATGCCCCTGACAGTTAAGATGGCCGAAGACCTTATAGCGGCCGGCCTTGACAGAATATCAATATCCTTCGAGGGGTATACCAAAAAGGTTTATGAGAGATACCGGAAAGGGGCTCGATACGAACGCGTGCTCGGGAATATCCGCGCCCTGCAGAAGTTGAAGAAGTCGCTTCGCGTCAGGCGCCCGGTAGTAAGGATACAGACCGTCATGCTGCCAGAGTTAAAGGAAGATATCGAACGGTATAAGAGTTTCTGGTCGCGGGAAGCGGATGAGGTGGCGTTCCTGGATTACAAGGATATGAAGGAAAAGAAGAAGGGTCTCGCTTACCCGTGGGCATGCCCCCAGATCTGGCAGCGGATGGCTGTCTGGTGGGACGGCACGATATTGCCGTGTAACCACGATGACGACGGTCTGCTTGACCTGGGCAACATACGCGATATAACTATCGAAGAGGCGTGGAACTCCGATAGGCTTAACCGTATAAGGCAGGCGCATAAGAACGGGTCGGCGCATATTATAAATGCGTGTGACGGATGTTACCTAAGGGACAGTGAGATAAAAAAACTGGAAGAGGGGGGCCTTTAGAAGATGATTATTGCCATTATTATCGGAAGGAAGGGCAGCAAGGGTTTTTCTGGGAAAAACACGTATCCCGTCCTGGGCAGACAGCTGGCTTACTACCCCATGAAAGCGGCTAAAGATTGCCCCGCGATAGATAAAAAATATGTCTCTACGGATGACGAGGGCCTCATGGAGCTTGGGAAGAGCATGGGTTTTGAGGCCATAATAAGGCCGCCTGAATTGTGCACCGACGCGGCCCTCGGGGAGGATGTATATGTCCACGCCTATAATTCCGTGAAGGCCAAGAATAAGGGTGTTAAGGTAGACCAGATAGCGCTTTTGATGTGTAACGCGCCCTGCGTGACATCCAAAACGATAGCGGAAGGCGTCAGGGCATTACGGGAGCATCCCGAATACGATTCCGCCGTCACCGTCTCTAAATACAATATGTGGAGCCCGCTGCGCGCGCGTAAGGCAGGCGCTGACGGGCTCTTGAGGCCGTTTATCCCGTTTGAGGCCATCGGAAGTCCGGAAAGACTTAATTGCGACCGGGATTCGCAGGGCGATGTCTGGTTCGCGGATATGGGCGTTTCTATCGTGCGGCCGGGATGCCTCGAGAACATAGAGAATGGGCTCCTCCCGCAAAAATGGATGGGCAGGAAGATATACCCTCTAAAGCAGTCCGGAGGGCTGGATGTCGATTATGAATGGCAGATACCGCAAGTGGAGTACTGGTTGAAGACGTATTATGCCGATAAACAGGAGACCCGTACATGAAAAGGAGAAATCCCAGAAAGACGGTACTGGTAACAGGGGCGACCAGCGACATAGGCCGGTCCATCTTAGTCAGATTCGCGGAAAACGGCTGGGACGTGGTGGCGCATTATAATAGTGACGAGA
>CAZPYQ010000089.1:0-5922 GCA_964590585.1 uncultured Planctomycetia bacterium
CGTTCAAACTGAAGTCGACGCCGGATATGAGGGCAAAGAACAGGTCGTTCTGGTAGAGGCAAAAAATAGCAATGTTACAGATGTTATAATAAGGCAGTTGTATTATCCATATAGGCAGTGGCAGGCGCATACCAAGAAAGCGGTTGTGACATTATTTTTTGAAAAGAGTGGAGCTGATTATTTAATATGGCAGTTTAAGTTTAACAATGTCGATGACTACAATAGCATAGAGCTTGTAAAGTCTTGCAGATATGAAATTGTATGATATAGCTCGGGGCCATCCCAGAAATGGATACCCACAGGATGAGATAAAATTCTAGGCTGTCCCCAAATAGGATGGCACTGAAAGAGGGAGGTGGCCAGATGGAAGAAATTATTTTTGAGGGCAAACCTGTAAAATTACATTACATAGGGCATTATATTTTTTTAGTAATTGGTTTTATTATATTAATATCATTGCCAAGTATTTACGCTAAAACTGGTTATGGATTTTTTTATTTATTTTTTTTAGCTATCCCAATCCCACTTTTTGTATGGCTTGACAGAAAACAGAAAAAATATTTAGTTACATCTACGAAAATAATAGTAAAGAAGGGGCTAATAGCCAAACGTATTGACGAAATAGCTGTTTCGGATATCAGGTATTTAAATGTTACCCAGACTATCTTAGGCAGTATATTCAAATATGGAAACATAAGTATTGGAACCGCAGGCTATAGTGGGTTAGAGATTAAAATGGAAGGGTTGCCTAATCCGGTTGAAATAAAAGATAAGATTCAAAATAGCCGAAATATCAAATCGAAATAGGAGAAGATATGGAAAGAAAAGGCATAGTTACATTTAAAGGGAACTCGCTCACGCTCATCGGGGATGAGGCGAGGGTGGGAGAGAAGGCGAAAGATTTCAGTGTCGTGGACCATGAGCTTAAAGAAAAAACACTTGGCGATTTCAAGGGGAAGATAAAACTAATCGCTTCCGTTCCGTCGCTCGATACGCCGGTTTGCGATTCAGAGATAAAGCGCTTTAATGACGAGGCGTCAAAGCTTTCGAAGGACCTCGTCATAATATTCATAAGCATGGATCTTCCCTTCGCGCAGAAAAGGTTTTGCCAGGAATTTGAGATAAACAGGGTGAAGACGTTCTCGGACCACAGAAACGCGGACTTCGGGATGAAGTACGGGGTTCTCATAAAAGAGCTAAGGCTCCTCGCAAGGGTGATATTCCTGATAGACAAGGACGATACGATAAGATATGTGGAATACGTGAAGGAACTGGGCACGCCTCCCGATTACGACTCTGCCCTGAACGCGCTTAAAAAAGTGGTATGATCGAAGACAGAAAACGGACGCCCTGAAAAGTGACACGCTGCCAGTAGGGTGTCCCCAAATAGGATGGCACCAAAATAACACCAAAATAAAATATAGATCATGCGGATCATAAATAAGAAGATAAAGATTGAGACCAAGGGCGCGGGGGACCTCCTCGACATAACGGCCGATGTCGCGGATGCATTAAAAGGCTCCGGCCTTCGGCAGGGGAGTGTTACCGTTTTCGTGATAGGCTCAACGGCGGCTATAACGACCTTCGAATACGAACCGGGCATGATAAAGGACATGCGGGATCTCTGTGAGAAACTCGTGCCGTCAGGGAGGCGTTATAATCATGACGAAACGTGGAACGACGCGAACGGCTTCAGCCACCTGCGGGCGGCCCTGTTCGGGTCGTCACTTACGATACCTTTCGAGGAAAGCCGGTTGTCGCTGGGGACGTGGCAGCAGGTAGTTTTGGCGGAATTCGATACGCGGCCCAGGCGCCGTGAAATAGTAGCTCAGATAATGGGCGAGTAGCAGATTCTTTTAGGGCCTGACCCCATGGCCGTAGGGTGTCCCCAAATGGGATGGCACCAAAACAAAAATAGTAGGGTGTCCCCAAATGGGATGGCACCAAAACATAGGGTGTCCCCAAATGGGATGGCACCAAAACACAGTAGGGTGTCCCCAAATGGGATGGCACCAAAACAGCACCAAAACACAAATAGGATGGCACCAAAACACACCAAAACAGATGGCACCAAAACAAAATACCAGGGATGAATAAAAAACGGTGTGTTGCTATATGGATAATAGGGTTATGTTTATTATTCCCAGGCAACGCGTCTTCTCAATATGCTGATAACGAGGATTCATTTTTTTCATATAAAAGATTTTACGCGCAATTAAACGTATTGAGCGCCGCGTCTCAAAGCGGGAATGTCCGTAGGGATATAAAGGCCTTCATGCGGAATTTCGCGGACGGCATATACGCCATATCCGCGGGCGATCCGGAAAGGGCCAAAACGAAACTTTTAAGGGCGCTCTCAATCTGGCCGGAATATTTCGGCACGTATTTTCTTCTGGCGAGGGTGAGCGAAGATACGGGCGATCATAGATTATCGGCAATGTTTTATAAAAGTTATTTGAATAAACTCAAGGCCTTTTCCGAAGGGAAGTACAGGATGTCAGGGCCACTCATGCAGGGGATAACCCCTTATCGCATCGAAAGCTATGACGATGCTTACTTATTGGTCCGGGACAGGCTGAAGGCTAAAGGGATAGACCTGGCTCTGGTCAGGCCGTTTAACGTAATCCCTAATTTTTTAAGGTTTTTTATCGTAGTTCTCATGCTTGGAGCGGCGTATGTGGCCGCGGCTTATGCGGTCATCCCGCGTATTAAAAGAGGGCGGCATATCCGTAATCCCGAAAAGGGTTCGTGGGTATGCAAAAGATGCGGAACGGACAACCTCGATCTCCGGATAGAATGCGAGAAATGCGGCGAAAAAAGATAGCCGCGAAATAATCGGCGGGGGTTTTCGATGAATAAAACGTGCGGTAGCTGCCCCGAATACAGGCGATGCAGGGATTCGGCGGCCTCCTGGTTTTATTTCGTAATAGGGATAATCGCCGCTTTTTCGATAAGGTTGGTGGCGGCCTTCATGGACTATAACGTCCTGTACGCCAAGATAGCGTGGTACATAGGAGTGGTCGGGTTCCTCATATTCTTTCTTTACAAATTCAATGTCGATACGGCCCGCTCCCGCCTCATAAGAGAGAGCGCGATTATAGCGAAGCTCCATCGAAAGGAACCTCTTCTTGAGGATGAATACCGCCTTCTCGGCGCGGTCCTCTGCGCCCTCACTTCGAATAAGGACAGGATAAACCATTTCGTGATATTCAGCACATCGATAATCACGCTTCTTTTCGCGGTATACGCCGATTTTTTCAGGTAATCCTGGTATAGGGACAAAAGGAGAAATGCCATGAGAATGTTTTTAGGGGTAATAATAGGCGGCGTCATCGGTTTCGGCGTAGGGTATTTCGGCAAATGCGCCTCGGGGGCGTGCCCATTGACAAGCAATCCTGTAATAAGTACGATAATAGGGGCGGCTATAGGGCTCATGTTGACCATGAAACAATAGGCCCGGGATATGAAGCAATGAGGAAAATCATTTTAATTGTCATGCCGGCGCTATTTCTTTTCGGATGCGCGGCGGCGCCGGTTTATAGGTCCAGGGCCGTATTCACCGACGGCGATACCGCGGTGCGTAAGACGGCCGAAGATATAGCCATAAAGGCCGCGTCCAAAACCCTCCCCCTGCGCGAAGAACTGACCTACTCCGTAAGGTGGCTCGGCCTCTCCATCGGCTCTGTCACGGCCAGGATAAAGGGCACCGAAAAGATACAGGGCCGCGACGCCCATGTCCTGGAGATAACCGCCAGGAGCAACGATCTCATATCCGCCATCTATCCCGTGAACGACCGCTATGTCTCGTATATCGACACCGAAAGGCTCCATGTCTTAAGATGCGAGGTATACCGCAGCGAGGGCCGCTACAGGAAGAACGCGATAACCGACTTTGACCAGGAAGGCCACAAGGCGTATTTCAGGAACTTAAACGACAAATCCGAGAAGACCATAGCGATACCGCCGGGTGTCCAGGATCCGGTTAGCATGGCGTATTTCTTCAGGACCGTGCCGCTCGAGATAGGAAAGGAGATGGAGTTCAACGTTTACAATAACGAGTCGGTCTATCTTTTATACGGGGTGGCGGATAAGAAAGAATTCGTGAGGGTCCCCGGCAGAAAAGGAATGCAGGAGGCCTTCCACGTCCAGCCTTTCGCGAAATTGAAGGGAGAACTGGTCAAAAAGGGCAGGGCGAGCTGTTATTTTAGCTGCGATGAAAAGAGGGTCCCTTTGGTCGGCATAGTGAAAGGGCCCGTATTTACCGAAGTCGTCGCGTACCTGGAAAAGGCGGAGTAGAGAATAAGGAGTAGGAAGCCGTGCAGAAACCCGATATCAGAAAGATAGCCGTCAGGGAAGCGGCCATCATGGCGTCCTGTGTCGCTACGGCGTTCGGTATAGGCAGGTTGATCCCGGGTATACGCAAGGGGGTTATCTCGCTCAAACTGGCGGCCATGCTGTATCTCGCCTCTATCGCGTTCAGGGTCGCGGGGCTCTTTATCCGCATGACATTCGCGGTGGCGCTCGTGCTCGGCATGGTCGGGATAGCGCTTCTCATACTGGCCGCGCGGTATCCGGCGGCATTCTCGTTTCTAAAATGAAGAACGTTAAGTCTATTTACATAAAGTTGCTCATAGCCGCCATAGCGGCATGGATCATAAGCACGACCTTTATCCTTTCGGACTTATGCCAAAGGACAGGAGAGTTGGAGCATGAAATGGTCCATGCGTCATTCGGCGCGAAGCGCGGGCATTAAAGCGCGTTAAGGGCCCCCATTAAGACCCCGCATCCTGGCAGCCTGTAATTAAAAATGTCATCATATTCCGCGTAAAAACGGAACTTTTTACCCGGTTTCGTTGTCTAAGTATACGGCAGGGACCAAAGAATGAAAGAGATAGGCAGGGAGATAATAGAAAGGGCCGCTTCCGGAGATACGGCCGCCTTCGAAGATATATACAGGGAGTTCTCCTCCGCCGTATATACGGTCGCGCTCGGGATCACCCGGAACAGGCAGGACGCGGAAGAGGCGACGCAGGATGTCTTCATAAAGGTCTTCCGCGGCCTCAAGGGTTTCATGTTCGGCTCATCTTTCGGCACGTGGCTCTACAGGATAACGGTGAATACCGCTATCAATATCTGCCGCAGGCGCTCAAGGCGCGGCATGGAAACGGCCGGTTACGATGAGGCCAGAGGCGTCCTCCCTGCCGGGCCAAACGCGGCCGATGAAGAGGCGCTCCGGCGGGACGCCTCGGAGCGCGTTTACGGGATCCTGGAAAAGATGAAGCCCGAACACCGCTCGTGTATCGTGCTGCGCGAGATAGAGGGTCTGGATTACAGCGAGATCGCAAGGGTCCTCTCCATACCTTTAAATACGGTGCGCTCGCGCTTGAAGAGGGCCAGGGAAGCGTTGATAGCCAATAGCAGAAAGGAGGGCCATGACCATGGACTGTAAAAAGATGAAGGAAATTATCCTTACCGATTATATAGACGGCAACCTCAAAGGCGCCGCCCTTGGGGAGGCGGAAGCGCATCTTGCTTTGTGCCCGGAATGCCGGGCCCTCGCCGAAGAGGCGAGATCCGCCGGCATCTCTTTAAGGTCCGCTCCGAGGCATGAGGCGCCTCCGCAGGTATGGGACGCAATACGCTCTGAAGTGGACTCCGGAAGGGCCAGGCCGCGCCTTGCGGAAGGCGTCCTGGAACGGTTGAAGTATCTCCTGCCGCGCCCAAGGCCCGCATTCGTCATGGCCACGGCGGTAGCCTTACTGCTCTTTAGCCTGACGACGGCGCGCCTGATGCCGGGTAACGGCTATATTCTAAGCGGAACGGAAGAGGATGATATGTTTTTCGTATCCTCTATTAATGACGGCGACAAAGACTCCGGTTTTGGAACCATTGCAATAACAGACCATGACTCCATTGGCGGCA
>CAZPYQ010000090.1:0-3354 GCA_964590585.1 uncultured Planctomycetia bacterium
CCTGTATATAGAGAAGAAAAAATAGGGACGAGAGATGCCATTGATTATTCACATATTATGAGACTTGCGCACGATCGCGCGATTCTTAGGCAAGAAATTGCTAATGAGCTAAAACAGCAAGTACCAATAGCAGTCAAACGAGAATTGGATGATTATACTTATGAAAATGGCAAAGGGAAAGAGGCAGATAGGAAATATGTATTATCTCAGCAGGAATACAGCGATATTATAACGGCGCTCTCGCGACTTTTTAATAGACCATCTGAGGCGAGAAATATAGCTCCCCTATTGGGTGAATTTTTAAGCGTAATCTATAAAGACGCAGAATATGAATATTATGCATCTTATGGGCCAAACAGAGATTACATAAAAGATGAATATGAAGAAAAGGTAGGCGACTCTGAATTAGAGATAACATGCGATATTGAAAAGTTGAATCGTTTGGTTAAAGAAAGACTGACCGCCTCCTTGGAAGATAAAAAAGAAACCCGCGCGTCGTCGGCGGGAAGGGCAGTCGGAGGCGTGACATCCGAAAGCATCGCGGACGAGCGGGCTTCTTCTGCGGGCAAAGATGAGGCCGCCTCGGCTGAAAGCGAGGTCGCGCCGGCCGAAGCAAGCGCCGCGGGGCGTGATATAATACACGCGTTCAAACCGATGAATGGTTTCCTCTTTGGACTGGTTATGCTTATCCTCTCTATCTATCCGGCGGGCTACTTTATATTCAAAGAGTTCGTAACGCCTATGTTTATTACGCATGCTACAGAACTTGCTTATTCGCACTGGACGATAGCCCTGGTGGCGGTCGGCATGATGATACTGTTAGGAGCGGCTGTGGCGGCCTTCTGGTATTCCTTTAAGACGGCGAAGGCGTATCACAGGTTCTATTCCTCCGTAGCCGCCCTTGAGAGGTATGATTCCGAAGATGATAGCGTTACTTATAGACGCGTCAAGATCGACGAGGATGTTTACAGGGCGATCGGTGAAAGAAGGAACAGGGACATACTGAATACCATACTTCTGCATGAACTCTTTCCTGTAACGTTCCGGCCACGGTACCTGCGCTGGCTGAACGAGATTTTGGCGTTACTGGCGTTTATGCCTTTCTTTAGAAGCTATTTCATGGCCAGATTGACAGACAGGATTGTCAAGAGCCCGATTATATTACGGCCATATCCGGCGGAGAAGCCGTGGGGCGAGTGGGTCATGGTCGAAGATGAGACAGAGCGCAAGACGCTTAGGAGAAGGGTAGGCGAGTATCATTACACGAGCCACACCGGCGGCGTCTCCGAGGTAGTGGTGCTTGGGGACGTGCTCATACCGCTCGATAAACTTATTTCATTCGTGGGCTGGGACAATCTCATGGGCCGGGACGCGAAAGAGGTAGTTTTGTTAAAGGTGCTTACGCCGAGCGCATCCAGGCGGGTTGGAGACCTGTCCTGCCAGATTCACGTGACGAAGAGCGAGATATGGATAGCGTTAGGAGACGGCAAACTTATTAAGGGATTTGACAGGAACAAGCTGAAAGAACTGGAGAGGGATTATCCGGTGACATACCAGACCGTGGCGCTGGAGAGGCTCGAGGCGCTCATGATGAGGTTCAGACAGGAGGCGGAAGAGCTTTTGAGGATCTTGTTAGAGGCCGGGAAAGAGGATGAATTAAAGTCCACCGGCGACGCTATCCTGGTAGCTGGAGATGCCCTGGGGATAACCGAAGAACTGAAGGATCTGGACCCTAAAGACAGGGCCGCTGTGGACAGGGCCATAGCCGCCATAGGTGAGGCGGACGATGAATTAGGTATCGCGAAACTCCTTATCAATATGCTTAATGATGAAGCCGAGATATGGTCCTATTACAACGTCATAGAGGTCAAAAAAGGCGATGTGGTAAGGGTCAGTAAAGGAGACCCTCACAGGCTCCTTGCCGGCACATTTGTTATAGAGCCGCAACTCATAGACCGCGAGGAAGATATCCCGCAGGTCTTCAAAGATTTAGAAAGAGAGGATCCCACTTTAAGGTTCGAAGACGGCGCCAAGTGCGAAATCGTCCGTGTCTGTCCGCGTTGTCAAGGTGAGATTAAAAAGGATAAAAAGACCGGAATCTTCAGGTGCAAGAGCGAAGGCTGCGCATTCGAAACAGCCGACCAGGATGACTTGCCGGAAAAGGTGGCCCTGCGAAGGATAGATATTGACCTCGTGTTCGCTTCCGATGATCCAAATGACCCTGGAACGCGCCTGAGAAATGAGATCGGTAAGGAGGTATTGCGCATAGAGCCGTCTGACCCCGTAGCCGAGACCCCGCCTTTACTCTATATAGAAGGAGACAGTTACGTCTATCAGTTAGGGCCGTATCCGGATTTCGATTCCTATAAGCTGGAGGTCAACTCTACTCCGATAAACGGCAATACAGAAGAAGAAGGGTATCTGGTATTGATAGCGCAGGAAGGCAGCGGTTGGTTGACATACGGAGAAGGGCGCGCGAAGAAAGAGGTCAGGATTGAAGCGGGCAAGACACTGCCTTTATTCTTATCTCCGGCGCTGGGCGCCTATTCGATAAGAAAGGACGAGGATGAAGAGGGTCCTTTTATCGTCATAAAGTCTTTCAGGGCTACCGAGAAGGACAGGAAGATGATTGGCGTGGATGAAGAGATGAGGGTCCTGGCAAAAGGGAATGATCCTATAAGGCTCGATCCAAGAGTCGAGGTGACGGACTGGGGCGGCGATTCTCTGGACCGTATGAACGGAAGATATGTCCGGATCGGTTCAAAAGACGGGGTTTATGTAGAAGAAGCACCGGAAGTCCCTGTATTGTCACGAAGCGGAGAACCTATGTCACGTTATGAGCGGCGCGAGGGAAAACTCGTCGTTCAGCTTAGCGAAGAAGAAATACGGAATCTTCCGCTTGTAGAATTATCGGATCTTTTGCTTTTAGAAGGCGCCGGCGAGGCTATTTTAGGAGATCTCGCCGGGCCATTCATGGGCCATTCTCCGATAACGATGCGTTTTATAAACACGGCCGAAACCCAGGGAGACGAAGGCAACACTCCTCTCAGGGTCAATCCAGGCGAGAAAGACAGGGTGTATATTGTGGAAAGCGCGGCTCCGGGCGCCTGTATTTACGCGGGCCTCAGGGACGCGGATTCTTTCGAGATGCTGATGGACCTTATGTCCAGAAGCGTGCGCTTGAATTACGATTTAAGAGCCATGTTTGGCCCGGAGACGGATATGCGAAGGGTCGTGACCCCGCTGGAGACCAGGAGGAGGCGGGTAGTCGGAGTCATATCGGAAGAGGATAGAAACAGACGGTTCGTGGCAGAATACGAAAATTTGCCCATACCTTTAATAGCCAAGTTCGCA
>CAZPYQ010000090.1:3454-5893 GCA_964590585.1 uncultured Planctomycetia bacterium
ACGGTTCGTGGCAGAATACGAAAATTTGCCCATACCTTTAATAGCCAAGTTCGCAAGCGCCAGCGTTAACGAGCCGGAGAATTCAGGCGATCGAAGGAGGCTGCTTGATCTGCTGGAGGAGGGGAAATTCAGGGAGGTTCGTCCATTTTTCAGCAGCGATAATAATATGAAAAGATTTTTAGTCGAATACAGAAAATTGGAAAGACACTTTAACGCCCAACTCGGCTACTATTTGCTGGAAGGGATGGAAATCAGGGACGCCATAAGACTATACGGAGAATTGCGTAAATGCCGCGATGATATAGTGGATTGCCTCAATACTATCCCCGTGAAGGCGGGAGATGTAATATATATCCCCGCGGGCACCCTTCACTGCATTGGAAGAGGGATAGTTGTTTACGAAGCGCTGGTCGCGGAAGGCCGTACCGTTTCAAGCTGGGATTGGCACAGGATGGTTTCTCCGAGGTCGCCCGAGGAGGCGGCAGAGGTGCTGAATTTGACGAGGGAGGCCACAAACCCGGCTCCGGTTGGCGAAAATGATTTGAGGCGCGTGCCTAAAGTCATTCATGAGGAGTGGAGCATGGATACAGCCGGAGAGAAAAGATTGGTGTCAAAAACCGAACGACTCGCGTATGTTGACAGTTTCTGCATGGAAGAGATAAGTTTCGGGGGGGCTCATAGCAGGGTAGCGGTAGATAAAAAAGACGAAAAATCGTTTCATGTCCTTACCTGTCTTGAGGGGACCGTGATAATAAGGGCCCTTGGCAAAGAGATTGTAATGATGACAGGCATGACGGTCATCATACCGGCCAGCATGGAAGGATACGAGATAAGGTGCGCCGCGCAGCCAAAAGAAGGCGATCCCGTCGCGGCACGCGTTGTGAAAACATACGTGCCGGAACTTAAAGAGGCCCCTGAGAGGAATATGCGTTCCAGCCCGTATCTGGGCCACGACCTTGTAAAGTTAATAGACAACTTGACGGAGAGGCTCGGGGGAGTCGCGCCTATTGTCATGGGCAGGCCTCTCGATACGTTCAGGACAAACCACGCCTTGGTAGCATATCTGGAGGCGAAGTGTCCAGTGAGGAATATTGATGATGTGCGGTGGATATTGGAAAAACGGCTGGAGGTTGAGGAGAGAGGCGCATCCGTGATATGGGAAGATAATAACGTGTCCGGCCGGACCGAAGAGATAGGGCCCGATAGGATACGACAGCTGTATAACGCCGTATTCGGAAGCGGGATACTTCTTAAGACGATAACGGCGCTCTTATTGGATGATGTCGCTGACGCGCCTTTATTGGAGGAGAAACTTCAGGCAAGGGGGGTCGCTGTCAGTTATCCGTCTGCGGGCGCGCCGATAGCCAATATCATAAGAAAAATCGAGGAATTAAACGGAACCGATATCATCATAACCTCCCCGCTTTTATCGGATAAAAGGGCATGGGAAAAAAGGTTCAACCCGCAGGTGCTTGGAGCCATGGCCAGTTCGAACGCCGTGAAGTTCTGGATACCGGCTTTATTAAGGACCTCTACCGATACCGATTCCGCTTCGATCGACCTTGGGAATTACATCTGGCCTTCCATAACGGGGGGCTTTGGCAGTGAAGATAGAATGTCAGCCGATCGCGTAAATTCAGAAGAACTGGAGCGTTTCATAAAATACGCTATAGGCAGAGGCGAGGAATTCAGGCCTTTAGCGCAGGACACCGAACATGGCTACAAAAACTTCGATTCAGAGCGGTTAAGGGCGATGGGCCTTAGAGCGGTGCCGCTCGCCGCGGAGGAGAAGATGGGAGAGTTGACATTTGACGAACGGAGGAGGGTCGCGGGAGCCAGGCACGGCAAGTATGACGCGGAACTTCTCGCGGAAGCCATTGTTACTATGCGCTTGATGGAAACAGCCGGATTTGAGTTCGATTTGAATCTTGATTTAAGACCAAAGCCGGAAGGGGTCATTGAGGAGATGGTTTCCCCCGAACCGGCGCCGTCTCCGGAGGAAGCGGCCGTCATAGAAGAGGCTGCTAAGGCTCCAGAGGAGGTTGCGCCAGTAGGAGAAGCGGAGCAAGCGGAAGAGGAGGTTGAGCCGGAACAAAGGGAAAGCTCTTCAGGCGCCATTGTGCTCGCCGGGATCCCGCTGAAAGGCCGCGATAGGGCCGAGATTGATAAAATCGCACAAAAGGTCAATTATCTTACCGACGGTAAGGTGGAGGTTGTCGGTCTCGCGGCCGGAAACGCGACGGATCTTATGAATGAATTAAGTATAATGGCCAAGGCATTAAAGGTGCAGCAGGCCAGGCTCGTGCATTTTGAAGGCAGCGAGAGCGCGACGATATCCGCCATCATCGAGGACGCGTCGCGTTTAGAAGCGTTCGATGTAAGAGAAGAGACCCTCGCGGCCATAGAGAACTTCATCGCGAAGGACCTCCCTCTAATAGA
>CAZPYQ010000091.1:0-5891 GCA_964590585.1 uncultured Planctomycetia bacterium
TCATAATATATATATATGGATATGAGACTCAAAAACCTCTTCAAAAAAGAGTACATCATAGGCCTGGACATAGGCTCTTCTTCGGTTAAGATAGCCAGATTTCAATCGAAGACAGACGGGCTTCACCTCGTCAGGGCGGAATTGAAAGAGATAGGTTACGCGGCCGATGAAGAGACGCGCGAAAAAGAGCTATTGCAGGCGCTTAAATATCTCCTTAAGGGCGTTGACATCAAAAGGTCAAGGGTGATAGTTGCCATAAACTGTCCCGGGACCGCCGTTAAGAAGATAGTCGCCCCATACATGCCAAAATCGGAATTAAAGCGGGGGATAATCCTGGAGGCAAAAAACTACTTCACCTTTTTCGTAGATGACTCATATATAGATTTTGAGGTCCTCGGCGATATCGTGGAGGGCGGAGTGAGGAAATATGAAGTGCTGGTAGCGGTATCTCCCGCGAAAACCGTCGACCGCTATTTGGGGCTGCTGCGGAAGGCGGGGGTGAGGCCATCCTCGTTCGTCCCGTATCCGTATGTATTGAAAAAATTGGCAGGGCAATTTTATTCCGGAGACGACCGTGTCCGTTATTTTCTCATGATAGGGCGCTCCGACAGCGAATTGGTGGCCCTGAAAGGAGGCGCCCTGGCCTTCTCCCGGAAGATACCCGTCACGGGGGATGATTTCACCTCCGCCTTGACGGATGTCTTGGCCTCTGACAGGGGCAGGACCGAACTCACCCGGGAGGAAGCCGAGAGGGTCAAGCGCGGGGTGGGGATACCCGGCGAAGGTGAATCCAGGATAATAGACGGCAAGATCTCCGCTTCGCAGATATCCTCCATGCTTAGAGCGCCCCTCGAACGGCTGGTGACCGAGGTGGAAAGATGCTTCGATTATTACCGCGAGGAGACGGGCGGAAGGGCGGATTCGCTCATATTGCTGGGAGGCGGGGCCTCATTGAAGGGCCTCCCGGAGTTTTTATCGAAAGAGCTGGAGATGGAGGTGAGGCTTGGCGATGTCCTGGATGGCCTAAAAGTAGACGCCGGCGCCTTCTCCGGCAGGGAGGCGTTGTCTTACCGCCTGGAACTGGCCGTCGGGTCGGCCCTCGCCGGAGGAGGCGGCATAAATCTCCTTCCTCCGGAGATCAAGGAAGAGACCGAGAGGGTCGTGAAGCGGGGGACCATCGAAGCCGTGGCGACAGCGGTCATCATCGCTTCTATCCTGGTTTACATGGGGATGAGGATAAAGATAGACAACTTCGAGAAGAGGATTGCCGTGGCCAGGATGGAATTCGCGAGCCTCGCGCCGGAACTCGCGAAGGCCAGGGCGCAGGCGCTGGCCAATAAGGTCCTCCTGGACGAGCCGCAATGGGAGGATATCTTTAAGGAGATATCCAATCTCCTGCCCGATACGGTGCATATAGAAGAATTGAAGATGGCGGATAATATCATTACTATGAAGGGCATCGTGGACGCGGACCGCGGCGAAGAGATAATAGCAAGCTTCATATTGACCCTTGAGAAAGGCATATTCGACAACGTGAAACTCGTGAGTTCCAAAGACCTCGAAGGCGCCCCAGGGGAAGAGTTTGAACTTAAGTGCTGGGTGGATTATGAAGATCTTTAATATAGAGTTGTCCGGGCGGAGTTTTATAATGGCGGCATCGGCCGCTATCACGGCCGCGGGACTTCTCATATATGCGATATTTTACATACCGTTAATACGGCAGTTTAAGGCCGCCCACGCGGAGTGCGAATCCTGGGAGGGGCGCCTGGCGGACGCGCATGGTGTCATCTCCGCCGCGGGCAGGATATATACGGACAGGGCCTTCGTGACGGAAAAGGACGTCTCTGCCGCTATCGACGAGTTGACCAGGTACGCCAAGGCGATAGGGGTTAATTTCCGCTTTATCCGTCCGGGCGAGATCCGGCAGGATAAGGATTCGCGGTATAAGGTGCTTCCCATAGAGATGGAGATAGAGGCCGGGGATACGCAATTTTTCGATTTTCTCGGTTCGCTTGATGAGCTAAAAAAGGGCCTCTTTAAGGTGTATAGTTTCGGCATATTGCCCGATGGAGACGACCGTTCGAGGCTTCATGCGGACCTGGTCGTGGACCTGTATTTATCGGCGAGGGATCATGACGCAGGATAAGAAGGTCGTTATATTAATAGTCCTGGGGATAGGGGCCGTCTTGAGCCTCATATACGGCGTGGTCACCCCTCCGAAAGGCCGCAGCGCCGTATCGGCGTCAAAGAAGGCGCTTCCCACGCCGCAGCAGGAGGGCCAGAGGGGCATCTCTGGCGCCCGGTCCTTGAACCGCCGCGCGAAAAGGACAAAATTTGTCTCCTGGAAGAGGAGCCCGTTTGTTCCGACAGGCACGCCGTCCGCCGGCTCGTCTCTGGTATTGAACGGGATAGTCGGGACTTTAGGGACGCCCAAGGCGATGATAGGCGGCGAGATAGTGGGCATTGGCGACAATATCGGGCCCAACAGGGTGGTGGCTATTAATGCCGATAGCGTCATCATTAACGACGGCACGGAAGATTTCGAGCTTAAGTTAGAAAGGCGATGACTTCCCCAAACCCGGAAATCCCGCGCATGAAAAGATACGAAGAGATAGAACATACGGCCGATATCGGCCTTAAAGTTTACGGCAAGGACCTGAAGGAGCTCTTCAGGAACGCCGCATTCGGCATGTTCGATATAATAGCCGACCTCGAGGGCCTGAAAGAGTCCGTGACGGTCGATATTGAGCTAAAAGGGGACAACTATGAGGAACTACTGGTCAAGTGGCTCGACGAGCTCCTATATAATTTTTACACGAAGTGGGTAATATTCTTTGAGTTCGATATAATTGATCTGGCCGGGGGCCGCCTTTTGGCGCGCGCCCGCGGCAGGCACCTGGGGGAGAATAGAAACCGCCTCAAAAAAGAGGTTAAGGCGGCGACGTACCACGATCTCAAGATAGAAGAGTCTTCCGACGGCTGCTCCGTAGAAATAATATTTGATATCTGATAACTATAAATGTGGGAAGGCCCTTTAGAGAAGATAGATGATTACAGGTGGCGGATCCCGAAGCCCTATAAGCAGGGCATGCGCGTTGCCGGCATAATATACGCCGACGAGCGCATGATAGAGGATATCCGCCGGGACAAGGCCGCCGAGCAGGTCGCGAATGTCGCGTTCCTGCCGGGGGTAGTCAAACATTCCTTGGCCATGCCCGATATCCATTGGGGCTACGGATTCCCGATAGGAGGTGTAGCGGCTACGGATATCGCCGAAGGAGGCGTTATATCGCCTGGCGGAGTCGGCTTCGATATCAACTGCGGCATTCGGCTTATGAGGACTGCTCTTACCGAAGCCGAAATAAAGCCGCGCATGAAGGACCTGGTTTACGCTCTATTCAATGATATCCCGGCAGGCGTCGGCTCCAAAGGCGATATAAAGGTGAGCGCTGCCGAGGAGAAGAAACTCTTAGTCGAAGGCGCGGGATGGGTAGTCGAGCACGGCTACGGAAGACATGATGACCTGGAGTATACCGAGGAGCGCGGCGCTATAAA
The DNA here is from genome assembly GCA_964590585.1 of uncultured Planctomycetia bacterium. GTDB lineage: Bacteria > Omnitrophota > Gorgyraeia > 2-01-FULL-45-10 > JAHFGN01 > CAZPYQ01. The sequence goes on from CAZPYQ010000091.1 coordinate 3,556, forward strand.
AGGGGCCATTCCCGACGCCGTTTCAGAGAGGGCGTACGAAAGGGGTAAGGCGCAATCCGGGACGCTCGGATCGGGGAATCATTTTCTCGAGGTCCAGGCCATAGACCAGATATACGATAAAGAGGCAGCCGGTATATTTGAGCTGGAGGCCGGCCAGGTGACCGTAATGATACATTCCGGCTCCAGGGGGCTGGGCTACCAGGTCTGTGACGAATATTCGCGGGACTTCATAAGATGCCTGGATAAGTATGGCATAAACGTCCCCGACAGGCAGCTGGCATGCGCGCCGGTAGATTCTCCGGAAGGCAAGGCGTATCTGGGCGCCATGAAATGCGCGGCCAATTACGCCTGGGCGAACAGGCAATGCCTCATGTACCTGACAAGGCGCGCCTTTGAAAAGATATTCGGCAAGAGGGAACACGAACTCGGGCTGGACCTCATCTACGATGTCGCGCACAATATCGCGAAAATAGAAAAGCACACCGTAGACGGCAGGGAGAAGACGCTCTGCGTCCACAGGAAGGGCGCGACGCGCGCCTTCGGGCCGGGGAATCCGGAACTTCCGGCAAAATATAAGAAGATAGGCCAGCCGGTCATAATACCGGGCGACATGGGAAGGTACTCATATCTTTTGGTCGGCACAAAAAGAGCGGAAGAGACGTTCTTCAGTACCTGCCACGGGGCCGGGCGCCTCCTTTCGCGCTCTGCCGCTATAAACAAATGCCGCGGCAGGTCGATAGCGCGGGAACTTGAAGATAAGGGTATTTTCGTAAAATCGAGCGGAAGGGATACGCTTGCCGAAGAGGCGCCGGAGGCGTATAAAGATGTCAATAGAGTCGTTTCCATAGTAGAGGGCGCGGGCATATCAAAACGCGTATGCCGCATGAGGCCCCTTGGAGTGATAAAAGGATAGGTGATACATGCTGGATATAAAATTTATACGGGACAATAAAGAGATAGTCAAAGAAGCGGTGAAAAACCGCGGAATGAAGCTCAACATAGATGAGCTCATTAAGTTAGACGAAGAAAAACGAAGATTGCTTATTGAGGTAGAGGAGCTGAAATGCCAGCGCAATAAAGCCAACGATGAGATAAGCCTGGCCATGAAGACGAAGAAAAATCCAAAAGAGATTATAGATAAAATGAAGCTCGTTTCCCAAAAAATAACAGTTTTAGATGAAAAAGTGGGAGAAGTTGATAAAAAATTGACCAATTTGATATACCTAGTCCCAAATATACCGGATAAAAGTATACCAGTGGGTAGCCCTGAAGCAAATAAGGTAGTAAGGAGTTGGGGCGATATCCCAAAATTTGACTTTACCCCCAGGAATCATATGGAGCTGGCAGAACTTTTGGGGATAATAAGCTTTGGCATATCTGCCAAGGTTACCGGAAGCGGTTTTGCCTGTTTCATGGGTCAGGGCGCGAGGCTCGAGAGGGCCCTTATCAATTTCATGCTGGACCTGCATACAAAAAAGCATGGCTATAAGGAGGTCTTTCCGCCGTTTCTGGTAAACCGCGCCAGCATGACAGGTACGGGGCAACTCCCCAAACTGGAAGAGGATATGTACCGCCTTAAAGACGAAGACCTCTTCCTCATCCCGACCGCGGAAGTGCCCGTTACGAATATACACAGGAGCGAGGTGCTGGAGGAGGAGAGGCTCCCCATATATTATACGGCATATACGGCGTGTTTCAGGCGCGAGGCCGGCTCCTACGGCAAAGAGACCAGGGGGCTCGTAAGGGTCCACCAGTTCGATAAGGTGGAGATGGTAAAATTCGTGAAACCCGAGACGTCTTACGATGAGCTCGAGAGACTTTTGAGCGATGCCGAAGAGGTATTGCAGAAGCTCTTTCTCCCCTACAGGGTGAAGCTCCTCGCGACAGGCGACATATCTTTCGCGGCCGCGAAATGTTACGATATCGAGCTCTATTCCGCCGGCACGGGCGCATACCTGGAGGTCTCGAGCTGTTCCAACTTCACGGATTTCCAGGCAAGGCGCGCCAATATAAGATACCGCCCGAAGGGCAAGGATTCAAAGCCGGCATATGTCCACACGCTGAACGGTTCGGGCGTGGCGCTCGCCCGGCTCGTCGTGGCCATAATGGAGAATTACCAGAATAAGGACGGCGGCGTCAATATTCCCGAGGCGCTTAGGCCCTACATGGACGGAACCGGCGTCATAAAACCGTCTTAAAATATGATATCGTTAATAATAAAATCGCTCGTAGGCATCCTCCTGATACCGGCCGCGATAGGCTCGACGGCGGCTTTCTATGACAATATGGTTCTCGTGAAAGAGCTCTCGGCAAACATGAGGTACTTTCTGTGGGGC
>CAZPYQ010000092.1:0-5886 GCA_964590585.1 uncultured Planctomycetia bacterium
TTTGGGCCTACCCCCGTAAAAAGATATCATGCTACCGACGGCAAATTTGCCCGTTATATTAGAGACGTCAAACGCCTCTATTACCTGCGGTGTTTTTTGCATACCCAGGACGGCCTTTAGTTCGTCTAGGCCGCCCTTAGCGCTATATAACACCCTATTGTCTTTTATGGCCGAGAGCGCCCCTATCCTCTCTTTAAGCCGTCCGGCCTCCTCGAAATCGTGCGCCCTGGAACGCTCCTTCATCCTGGCCGACAGGGCCTCTATGAGCTCGGCCTTCCTGCCGTCCAAAAAAAGCCTCACTTCATCCACCAGCGCTTTATAACTCTCTTTATCGATATGCCTGGCGCACGGCCCCGGGCACTGCCCGATATGATAATTTAAACACAGTCTCTTACCAAGCTTGCCGCATGTCCTTAAAGGGAACCGCCGCCTCATTATGGCTAGCGCTTCCTTCAAGAGCCCCGCCTGTGAATACGGGCCGTAATAAACGGCGCCGTCGTCCTTCTTTCTCCTGGTTATCATAAGGCGCGGAAAATCTTCGTTGACCGTAAGTTTCAGCATGGGATAAGACTTATCGTCCCTGAGCGCCGTATTGTATCTGGGATTATATTTTTTTATAAGGCTGTTCTCGTATATCAGGGCCTCGGCGCTTGTAGAGGCGGGCAAGTAGTCTATATCCCCGACCCGGGAGACCATCGCCGCTATCCTTGGAGAAAGCCTGGCGGCGGGCCGGAAATACGAGGATACCCTCTTCTTGAGATCCTGCGCCTTGCCGACGTAGATGACGGCACCGGAGGAGTCCTTCATGAGATAGACGCCTGGGGCGGCGGGAAGGTTTCCTATCCTTTCTTTAATATCCAATCATACACCTCTTTTAACTCTCTGACCCTGAACAGGAAAGCGAAAGCGACATAAAGGGCTATCGCTAAGATTATGACGGCGAATAATGAAATAATCCTTAAAACGGCAGAATGCGCGCCTTGCATGTTAAAGATAGAGAGCGCCGGGAAAATTACGGCGCCCATCATCGCGCTCGAGGCGAAGATGCGCAGAAACGAGTCCATGAGCCTCGCTTCGTCTATGCCCCCTATCTTTTTCCTCAATATGTAAAACAGCATAAGAAAGTTCGCGGTAGCCGATATCGACGTGGCGAGCGCCAGACCTCCTATCTTAAGAGGCCACATCAAGATGAGGTTCAACGCGATATTCACGATGACCGCTATGCCTGCCGTCTTGACAGGCGTCATGGTATCATGCATCGCATAAAAGCAGTTTACCAGTATCTTTATGCCGCTGTATGCGACCAGGCCGAATGCGTAAAAAAAGAGCGCCTGTTGGGTTATGGCGGTCGAATAGGCATCGAACTGGCCGCGCTCGAAGAGTATCTTTATTATCGGCTTTCCCACGACGGCCAGGCCGAAGCTGGTCGGAACTATTATAAGGAATATCATCCTTAAGGAAAACGATAACGTGTCCCTGAACCTTTCCATGTCGCCGGAAGAGACCTCCGCGCTCATCCGGGGAAGCGCCGCCTGGGCCAGCGCGATGGAGAATATGCCCAGGGGAAACTGGATGAGCCTGTTGGCATAATATAACGCCGCCACGCCGCCTGCGCCCACTATCCACGCCAGCGAGGCGAGTATCGTATCGACAAATATATTTAACTGATATATGCCCGATCCCAGGACGCGCGGCAGAAGGAGAAGCCCTATCTTCCCGCTTTCCGGATGCCGCAACCCATCTTTGAAATTCAGGCTCAGGCCCTTTTTGTAAAGGACGGGCATGTTAAGGCCCAGCTGCAGCGCCCCGCCCGCCAGAACGGCCACGGCCTGAGCCACGATACCTATCCTGGAACTGAATAAGACCAGTGCCGTTATGAGCGTCAGGTTCATCACCGAGGAACCGAAGGCCGGCGCGGCGAAGTGCCGGACACTATTAAGAGCGCCCATGGTAAAGGCGGTCAACCCTATCAAAAGTATATAAGGAAACATTATCCGATTGAGCTGTATCGTAAGGGCGAGCTTTCCGGGTTCCTGGGCGAAACCGGGCGCCATCAGCTTCACTATCACGGGAGATAAAAGCATTCCGAGGATGGAGATGAAGGTGAGCGCTACAAAAAAGATATTGAAGATGGTGCGGAAGAGGTGCAAAAGCTCCCCCTTCGTCTTCGTTGCCTCGTATTCGGTGAAGACGGGCACTATGGCGGCATTGGCCGCGCCCTCTCCGACCAGGTCCCTCAGCATATTCGGTATCCTGAACGCCACGACAAACGCCTGCGCCGCGGCAAGCGTGCCGAAGTAATTGGCGAAGAGGATGTCCCTCGCGAAGCCCAGTACCCTGCTTAAGGCCGTGGCCAATCCTATGACGCCTGTTGATTTGATCAGTGCCTTTTTACTCATCGCTTAAATGTTGTCCTTGACAAACTACCGGCTATTTGTTATATTAGCCATCATTCATCCAATCCTTCGGCTGTTTTTATAAAGCCGCGGCTTAAATACAAATTTTGTTTCGCAAATTTGGAGACCTCAAATTGCCAATAAAAAGAAGCGCATACAAGGAACTTAGAAAGGCGAAGAGAAGGCACGCCGCCAATCTGGAGAAGAATTCGAAACTTAAGACCTCCATTAAAAAATTCGAGAAACTCCTGGAAGACAAAAAGACAGACGAGGCCAAGGCCTACTTCAATACGATCGTCTCCATAATTGACAAGGCATCGGCCAAAGGTATCTTGCATAAAAATAACGCATCCAGAAGAAAGATGCGCCTGGCTAAGAGGTTAAGGCTGCTATCCAAGGCATAACCTTACGATGGCCGCCTCCAAAGAGGCCTTTGGTTCCATCCTGCCTCGCTTTATATCAAGATCCGCGTTTAAGAGCATCTCCAGTTTCGAATAAAACTCGCCCGAATTATGCCTCTTGACCTGGTCCATGTAGCTGGACTTGAGCCTATGTGGGACCTTCAGGCTTACTGCCACTTCGGAAAGGCTCCTGCCCCTATCCAATAAAAGCCTGGATTTCAAAAGAGTTTTCAACTGCCACGATATGAGGGATATTATATCTCCGTATCGCGGCGACGAAGAGGCCTCTATGTGACGGAGGATGCCGAGCGCCTTTTCGGTATCACGGGCGCCGATCGCGTCCGTTATGTCAAAGGTCGTCCTTACGAGATCCCTGCCCACGATCTCTTCCACATCCCCTGCATTTATCTCTTTCCTGGCGCCCGTGAACGACGCCAGTTTTTCTATCTCCTTCTCCAGTACGCCGTGCCCCTTCTGGCCGAGCAGCTCCTTTACAAGTTCCAGCGCCTCGTCATCTATCGATTTACCGTGCGAACGCACTATGCCCCTGATCCAGCCGGACATCTTGAACAAGGGTATCTTATCGAAACGGATAACCTCGAGGTGTTTGTTTTGAGCAAAGAGCGCCGGCGGGAAAGATGCGTCTTTGGAGTCCAGGATAAGGCACCCTGTTCCTTTGGGTTTTGAGGCGTAATCCGCTATGAGGGCCTTATCCGCTTCGCTTAATCTCTCTGCCCTTCTTACGACCGCAAGCCTCCTCGGGCTTAAGAAAGGCATCGTGGCGAGCCAGCTTAAGATATCTTTCGCGGAGGCGTCGTTACCGTCGAAGACGATGTAATTGAGCTCTATGGTATTTTTATCAAGGACGGATCCCTTAAGCGCGGAGATCTCCTTCTCCTTCAGATGGCCCTCTTCCCCCACAAAGAGGTATATGTTTTTCACCCCGCCGTCTCTTACGCGGGTTTCGTCTCCATCTGAAGAAAAGGCGGGTCTTACCATCCTTCGATAGTTCTTTCGACTATTCGTCTGGCAAGGTCGCTTCTGGCGTCATTTATGGCGCTAGTCTCGCTCGTCGCCAGGCTGCCGCCGGTTCGGTAGGTGGACTCTCCGGCAAACTCCTTCTCCCGCCACATAAGAGTGTTGGTCTTGGTATCGGTCAATTCGAGGTTAGTGACCAGCCTTACCCTGTATTCCTCAACATTATCGTTCGCGTCGTATCTCAAGGGCTCTCTCCTAAAATCCACGAGTTCCCCTGTCAGGATAAGGTCCGCGTTTTTCCTCTCCGTTATCCTGAGATTACCGTCGAAGAGAAACCTGTCGGATACCGCCTTCGTGACGTCATGTTCCAGGCGCGGCCTGTAGCCTATATACATCCTCGCATCGCTCATCTCGTCCGTAACCGGAATCTTGTTCGCGAAATTCTCCACGCATATCGTCTTTAAGTCCTCCCTTAATAACGACTTAGTCGTATAGCCGCAACTATTAAGACACCCCGCCAAAAACGCGAACATGAGAACCCCGCATATCCATCGCATCCTCATCTTTTCTTCTCCAATCTCTTCTTTAGCATCTCTATCTTCATATGCGCCTCTTGTGCGTAAGAACTGTCGGGATATTTTTCGAGGATTTCCCTGTAATACATTATGGCGCTTGCATAATGCTTCTGCTTTTCGTAAAACTTTGCTATCCCTAAGGACTTTTCGGCCAGATTATCGACAAGTCTTTTGAGGGTCGCGTCGGCCTCTTTGGCAAGGGCCTTGTCCTGGTTAGTGTCCACAAATTCCTTAAATGTGCCTATCGCCTTTTCCGTGGCGGCGCTGTCATAGGCGGGTTTAAGGGACGCGTGGTACGCCGAAGAGGCGACCTGATATCTGGCCTTTTCCACCAAAGGACTTGAAGGATATTCCTCCACTATCCGCTGAAACGACATGACGGCCTCTTCGTAGAGTTCCGCTTTCTTATAAGCGAGGCCCAATCTATATTGAGCCGAGGCGGCATAATTTCCGTATGGGGCATTTTCTACCACTTTTTTGAAGATCTCTATCGCCCTGTCAAGGGGCGCCATGATGTCGGAACCCATAAGCTTCGGCCCGGCCTTTGTCAGGTATATGTTCCCTATCTTGTATTCTCTTTCTATTATCTCCTCAAGCCTGACGCTGTGAGGATAATTGTCCACGACCTTCTGGTAGGCCTGAAACGCCAGATAATATTTGCACATATTCTCATTCGACAAACCGGCGTAATATTGGGCCTCGGAGGCCTCTTCCGAAAACTCATAATGTTTTATGAGCTTTTCGAATTCCGCAATGGCGCGGGGGTAATCCTTGGCATCATAAAACTTCATCGCCCATTCGAACTGTTCCCTGGGGCTGTCCTTGACCGCGTATTTAGGGTTCACGAACTTCTTGGTCCCCGGAGTCCAGAGCCAGAAGGCGTAGAGGTTCTCCGATAAAAAAAAGAACGCCGCGCATAATACCACGAACGATTTGATTATGACCTTATTTTTCATAATATTTATTTATTATTTGGCAGGATATTAAAAGCAGTATGATTATAACACATGCGGACGGTTTGTCAAGTTCGGGGTTGAAGGGTTCTGGCTTCCTGAAGAATCGGTTCTCTCTTGCCGGAGAGAACCGATCAAGCGGGGGCGCTTATGAGCTTATTGACAAAATCGATTATGCGGTCCCTGTCCTCTTTTGATATCTCAAGAAACTGGTTGCCTATCTCGTACACCTTGTTGTCGGAGGTCTTGCGTATCCACGCTACTTTTGATATAGCCTTTACGGGTTTGACGACGGTGGGAAGGTTTATCTCCAATAGCAGGCGGCAGGCCAGCGATATGAACTCTCCCGACTTAAAACGTATACCGCCCTCGCCTATATCATTGGTCAAAACGCCGGTCGAGGAATCCTTCAGTTTCTTCAGATTCTTATACTGAACCGGCAGGCGCGACTCTACCCGCGCAAACCGTCTCTTCTCTTCAACGCCACCTGGCCCTGTCGGCATGATATTTTCCTCTTCTTTTTTAGAAGTTTAAGTTTTTAAACATTATTTAATTGTTTTAAATAATGCAAATACAACTTAAC
>CAZPYQ010000093.1:0-5821 GCA_964590585.1 uncultured Planctomycetia bacterium
GTATAGGGACGGCGATTCCGAACATGTCCCTCAAGTTACACGCGATCGCCTCGGCCTGCCCTCTCTCCTCGGCCCCTATCCCGGGATACGCGCCGGGGGTATCTATGAAGACGACTATCGGAAGGCCGAATTTTCCCGCAAGGTTCATGAGCCTCATCGCCTTCCTGTATCCTTCGGGATGGGCGCTGCCGAAATTCCTGACAAGGTTCTCCTTGGTATCCCTTCCCTTCTGATGGCCCAGCACCATGACATTGACGCCGTCTATCTTGGCAAGCCCCCCCACTATCGCCTTGTCGTCGGAAAAATGCCTGTCTCCGTGCAGCTCCAGAAAATCGGTCATGATCATATCTATGTAATCCATCGTATAGGGCCGCTTGGGGTGTCTGGCGATCTGGACGCGCTGCCATGGGGTGAGATTTTCGTATATCTCGCGCCTTATGCCCTCAAGCTTCTCCTCAAGACGCTTAGTTTCGCTGGTGAAGTCGATATCCTGACGCGTCGCTATCCCCTTGAGCTCCTCTATCTTCTTCTCCAGCTCCACTATCGGTTTTTCGAAATCCAGCCCTCCTATCGCCATATCTCTTATTCCCTTATGACCACTTCTGTCCCCACGGGCACTATCGCGTATAATTCCTCTACATCGCTATTATGCATCCTGATGCAGCCCGCCGTGGACTGCTTGCCTATGGATGTCGGATCGGTTGAACCGTGTATCCCGTAACCGGGCTCGGATATACCCATCCACCTGGTGCCTAAAATATTCTTCGGGCTTCCCGCCGGCACGACCGCATCCTGGGTATACCAGACCGGGTCAACCACCTTGTTGATTATCTTAAAAGAGCCTGTCGGAGAGCAATTATTTATCCCCGTAGCGACGCGATATGTCTTGACGACTCTGTCGTCCGCCTTCAGGGTGAGTATGTTCTGGGATTTATCTGCTATTATGGAAAATTTCAGCTTAGTGACCTTGAGCTTGCGGCCCAGCCTTATGACGGGGCTCGTGAGATTATTCGACTTTGTTAAGAGTTCAACCGTGGTATTATATTTTTTGGCTATCTTGGTCAGCGTATCGCCCAAGACCACTTCATACGCGAAACTGTCGGGTGTAGGTATGGAAGAAAAGAGGATCTTTATGTTCAGCCTTTCCAGCTCGGATTTGGCCTTTCCCACGGAAGTTGAGGAAGGAAATTTCTCCAGCAATTCCCCATACGCCTCCTTCGCCTTTAAAAGTTCATTTCTTGCCTCATATGCCGCCGCCATGGAATAGAAGGCCTCCTCGGTGCCCTCCAAAGGCGCCGGTTTCTTTGCCCCTCTTAAGTTAAATACCATCCAGAATAAGAGGATTACGGCCAGAAGTCCCGCGCCTAAAAATAAGACTTTTCTCTGCATATATAGCCCTTTCTTAAAATTGCCCCCTATAGGAGACAAGGGAGACGAGGACGCCTATCAAGATCCCCATAAAGACCTCGACCGGGGTATGGCCCAGGAGCTCCTTCAGGCGCTCGTTGTCCATCCGCTTCTTCCAATAGATATCATCCAGCATCTTATTGAGGATCCCTGCCTGCCTGCCTGCCGCCCGGCGGAAGCCCTGGGCGTCAAATAGCACTATAAACGTGAATACCAGAGTTATGACGAAGATGGAGGAGTCGAAACCGTACTGCAGGCCGACCGAAGTGGCCAGGCACGATACCACGGCGGAGTGGGCGCTCGGCATGCCGCCTGTCCCTATGAACCAGCGGAAATTAAACCTCTTCTCCCTTATAACTCCTATGGTCACTTTCAGCGTCTGGGCTATGACCCATGCCGAGAGCGTCACGAGGAAGAGCCTGTTATTTAAAAATTCTTCAACCGGCGCCATAATCACATTTTGGTTAAAATATTATTATAGTATCTTAAATACGTTTATTCAACATATTTAGTTCCTGATAAGCGCTAACGCCTCGGCCCTGGTCTTCTCGTTGGTCCTGAAGAGCCCCCTGACGGCGCTCGTTACGGTAAGGACGCCCGGCTTCTTTACACCCCTCATGCTCATGCATAGATGCTCCGCCTCGATTATAACAAGGACGCCTTTGGGCCTCAATTTCTTCATCACCGTGTCCGCTATGTCGGTGGTAAGCCGCTCCTGCACCTGGAGACGTTTCGCCAGGATGTCCACCACCCTCGCGAGTTTACTCAACCCCGTAACCCTGCTGCCCTTGGGGATATACGCGACATGCGCCTTGCCTATAAAAGGCAGGAGGTGATGTTCGCAGAGGGAATAGAGGGGTATCCCTTTAAGCAGGATTATCTCATCGTGATCCTTTTCGAAGACGACGCCCAGCTCTTTCTCAGGGTCAAGCCTGATGCCCCCGAGTATCTCCTCATACATATTGGCGACTCTCCTGGGGGTATCCTTTATATCGGCCCTCCCCGGGTCCTCGCCCACCGCTTTCAATATCTCTCTTACCGCCTTTTCAATTCTGGTCTTGTCCATGGCCACCCCCATATCGCCTGTGCTTAAAGTAAAGAACTATCAGAACTATGATGCTGCCCAGTGTTATCAGATTTCCGGTTATTATTATAACATCTTTAAGGTGAAAACCATATGCTGTCCAGAGAGAAACCCCTACCAGAAACTGCAGGAGCATCGCTATGCTGACGTCTCTGGCCGATCGCGTCTTTAAAATCTTTAATATCTGCGGTATAAACGAAAAAGCGGTTAGCGATGCCGCAGAGACGCCCACTATGAACCACGCTATATTTACGTTCATGCCTATTTACCCACGCAGAATTCGCAGAATATCCTGTCCAGCATATCCTCGGAGACCGACTTGCCGACTATTAACCCCAGATGATAAAGGACCTCTTTCATATCCTGGGATATGAACTCGCTCGAAAGCCCTTCTTTAACGGAACGTGCGGCCTGAACGACGTATTTAAGGGCCTGTTCCAGCGAGGCCTTCTGCCTGGCGTTGGTAACGAAGGCGCCTTCTCCCTGAAAGACCCTGCCCGATTCCAGGCATTTCACTATGGCGCCTTCGAGCGATTCTATATTCTTCTTTTTAAGGACAGACACCCTTACGACATCCTCTGTCTTCATAGCGCCTTTTATACCGGCTTCGTCCAATCTCTTAGGAAGGTCTGTTTTATTGACGACCGCTATGACCTTTTTATCCTTCAAGATCTCCATTATAAGAAAGTCCTCTCTCTCAAGAGGGCTCGAACCGTCCAGAACGAAGATTACCATATCGGCCATATCCAGATAGCGCCTGGAACGCAGGACCCCTTCCCTATCCAAGGTATCGCGCGTCTCGGATATGCCCGCGGTATCGACTATCCTTACGGGAAAACCCTTAAGGCTTATAACCTCTTCTACGGCATCGCGCGTGGTGCCCGGTATGGGCGTGACTATCACCCGGTCCCTTTTAAGCAAAAGGTTCATCAGGCTGGACTTTCCGACGTTGGGCTTACCGCATATTATGACCAGGAAGCCCTCGCGCAGTATTATGCCCGCGCTAGATGTCTCAAGCAGTTTTTCTATGCCCTTTCTCACCTCATCCATTATTCCGGCCGCATCTGCGGAGCCCATTATCTCTATCTCCTCATCCGGAAAATCAACGGCGGCCTCCATATGGCTTAGCGCCCCGGAAAGTTTCTCTATCAGGTACAGGACCCTCTCCGAGAGCCCGCCTTCCAGCTGGCCCATGGCCGAGCGTAAAGACGCTTCGGTCTTGGCGCTTATCATATCGGCCACGGCCTCCGCCTGCGCTAGGTCTATCCTTCCGTTTAAGAACGCGCGTTTCGTAAACTCGCCTGCCTCCGCGACCCTCGCCCCGTATTTGAGAGCAAGTTCTAACACGCACTTAAGCGCCGCCGGGCCCCCGTGGCAGTTTATCTCCACCACGTCTTCCTTCGTATAACTCTTCGGCGCTCTCATTACCGTCAAGAGCACCTCATCGACGTACCCCCTCTTGTCTTTTTTCTGGTTTCTGTACTCTGGTTTCTGGTTACTATCTAAAACATGGCCATAATGTACCGTATACGTCTCATATTCCGGCACGCGTTTGCCATCCTTGGAGACGAACATCTTATCCGCTATCGTAATCGCGCCAGGGCCGCTTAAGCGGACTATACCTATGCCGCCTTCTCCTAAAGGCGTAGATACGGCGGCTATGGTGTCATCAAAATTTATATTCATTTAATACCGCCTTCGCTTCGCCGACCAGAAAGATTGAGCCCGTTATCAATACGCAATCATCGGCATTCGCCAGGGAGAACGCTTCGTCTATGGCGCTCTTAAGGTTTTCGGTAACGGTAACCTTGCCGGTACGGCGCAAAAATCCAGCTATAGCTGCCGGCTCTTCGACTCGTTCAGGGATATTCGATTTCGTCAGTATGACCTTATCCGTTATCGGTTCCAGGGGCTCTATTATACCCTTTATATCCTTATTCTTCGAAATACCTAAAATAAGGAGCAACCTTTTAAACCTGAAATTTCTTCTTAATGTCCGCGCCAGTGCCTTTGCGCTGGCCCCGTTATGGGCGCCGTCCAATATGACGAGAGGGTCGCGCCTCATGACTTCAACCCTGCCGGGCCATTTAACGCATTTAAGGCCCTCTCTTATCGAACCCTGCGTAATCGTGATGCCCGAAAAACGCAAGGCCTCTATTATCCCTATCGCTGTCGCCGCGTTCGCTATCTGATGCTCGCCCAAGAGGGAGATTTCGCAAAGAGGATATTCTCCGAAGAGGCCAAATACGTTAAAGACCTCTTTAGTTTCATCGCAAGAAACGGCATCCTCGAATATTATGTCGCTCCCGACCCTGTAGAGCGCGGCATCCTTCGAAGCCGCTATGGACTCTATGGCGCCGAGCGCCTCATCTTCCTGGGGCCCGAGGACGCATACGGAGTATCGCTTTATTATACCCGCCTTCTCCGAAGCTATGCTCCTCAAATCGAGGCCCAGGCATTCCGTATGATCATAACTTACCGGTGTTATGGCCACGGCAAGGGGAGTGACTATATTGGTGGCGTCGAATCTTCCGCCCATGCCGACTTCGTAGACCGCGAAATCGACGTCCCGTTCCTTGAAATACATGAAAGCGAGGGCGGTATAAAGCTCAAAAAAAGTCGGCCTTTCGCCGGAGAATCCGTCGGCGATCTCCCTAAGCTTGCCTACAAGGCGCGCCGTATCATCCTCGCCTATCAGAGCATCTCCTATCCTTATCCTCTCGCGCACCGTAACGAGATGGGGCGACGTGTAAAGACCGGCCCTGTAACCGTGCGCCGTAAGGATGGATTGGACCATAGCCGCCGTGGAGCCTTTGCCCTTGGTTCCGGCGATATGGATACTCTTTATACCGAGATGAGGGCTCCCGAGCCTTTCCGCGAGGCGCTGCATCCTCTCTAATTTGACAGAGTTCCTGTAATTATAACAGGCCCTCTTTTCGTAATTGACGAAGGAATCCAAATATCCGAGCGCTTCCTGATAAGTCATGCGTAAAGGCGTAGAGTAAAAAGGACAGAGCACAGATGACAGATTACGCGCAAACGGCTTTCCATACCCTGTGCTCTGTTATCTGCCCTCTTTTATTCTTAGTGTTTAAAATGCCTCACTCCCGTGAAGACCATAGCGATCCCCAGCTTGTCCGCCATCTTTATGACTTCCGCATCGCGTATGGAACCGCCCGGCTGGATTATGGCCCTGGCGCCCGCCTTCTTTGCCTCCTGGACGCCATCCTCTTTGGGGAAAAAGGCATCGCTGGCGAGCGTGGAGCCCTTGGCGGCCTTGCCGGCCTTCTTTGCGGCTATCGTCACGGAGACTACCCTGGACATCTGCCC
>CAZPYQ010000094.1:0-5728 GCA_964590585.1 uncultured Planctomycetia bacterium
GAATCTGATATTTAAAAACTTCTGGAATGTTTACCGCCAGGGCCTTAACTTCAACAATAACCTTGTCCTCGATGATTAAATCCAGCCTAAGAGACCCTACCCTCTTATCTTCAAAATAGACTGTAAACTCTTCTTCTGTTTTAAAACTTAATCCCGATTCTTTTAGGGCAACCTTCAGCGCATTATGGTATATCTTTTCGTTAAAACCGGGACCTAATTTCGAATGAACTCTAAAACAACATGCTATTATTTTCTCAGTTAAGGGATCCCTTACTTCCATTTTTAATCTGTGTAATCCCCTTTCTAATCTGTGTAATCATTATTGATTTTTAACTTCTTTTCCCTGCTTGTCGCGTTTCAATATCCTTAAAAACACCCTGACTATGTTCGGATCGAACTGGCTGCCGGAACCTTTTTTTATGATAGAGACCGCCTTCTTCTCGGAGTACGCCTTCCGGTAAGGGCGGTTCGAGGTGAGCGCCTGGTAGACGTCCGCCACCGATATGATACGGGCGCCTATCGGTATCTCTTCCCCTTTAAGGCCCATCGGGTACCCTGTGCCGTTCCATTTTTCGTGATGATACAAGATTATCGGGATAAGGTCGTGCAGGAATTGAATCGGCCTTATGATATCCGCCCCGATCTGCGGATGTTTCGTTATCTCCTTGAACTCCTTTTCGGTGAGCGGCTTTCTTTTAAGGAGTATCTTCTCGCTTATGCCGATCTTCCCCAGGTCATGCAGTATAGACGCCTGTTTTAAAAATTCCACTTCGTCCTGCGGCAGGTTAAGCGCCTTCGCGACCTCCGTCGCATAATAGACCGTCCTCTCTCCGTGCTCGCCCGTGTAATGGTCCTTCAATTCTATCGTCTTGGCGAAGGCGAAGATAGCCTCCGTCAGGTTCTGGGTGTTCTTCTTCGTCAGTTTCTCTATCTTATTTTTAAGATACCTCGCGTCGGTGGACTCCTCCCAGGATACCGCATCCCGGAGTTTTTTGTCCCTCGTGTCCAGCGCGGTATGGACCCTGTTGCCGCCCTCTTCCTTGACCTTGTTCAGTATCTTCTCGGCAATGTCCACCAGCGCCATGCCGCTTGTGGCCTTGTCTTCGGGATAGGAGACGACGGCTATGCTCACCTTCAGCTTGACCGCCTGTTTTTTGTCCCCGAAATTATATAAATTGATGGCGCCCAAAAGCCGCTCGGCCAGGTTCATCGTCCTCGACCTGTTTATGCCGGGCGAAACGATGATGAACTCCTCCCCGCCGTATCTTACCACCATGTCATATTGCCTGACGAGGCTCTTGAGGTAGCGGGCGAACTGTGTGAGGACTGTGTCCCCGAAATGGTGGCCGTAGACATCGTTTATGGACTTGAAATAATCTATATCCAGCATTATGACCGAAAAAGGATGCGCGTACCGTCTGGCGCGCAGGAACTCCGCCTCTATGGCCTCCTCGAGATACCTGTGGTTGTAAAGGCCGGTCTGCGAATCCTTGAGGATTAAGAGATTTAATTTCTTATGCGCTTTTTTAAGCTTTTTATTCGCCGCCTCGAGGTCTTTCTCTGCCTCATAAAAGTCAGTGATATCGTGGTCAACGCCCCTGTAACCGCACAGCATCCCTTTCTTGTTCATAATCGGAACGCCGCTCGTCTGGAGGATGACCTCGCTTCCGTCCTTATGCAGGTTCCTGTTTAGAAAGTTACGGAATTTTTGTTTTTTACGAAAGACTTTAAGGGAAGCCATCTTCGTCCATTTAATATCCTTCGAATCGAAAAAATCGTAGAAATGCCTGCCGATCAACTCTTCGGGCTTGTAACCCAATACCTTTTCGACGCCCGGGCTGGCATAGGTGTAACGCCCTCTCTCGTCGACTTCCCACACCCAGTCCCTGGCATTCTCCGCGACATACCGGAAGCGTTTTTCTGAAATACGCAGCGCCTCTTCAAACCGCTTGTATTTGTTTTTTGAACGCCGTAATCCGGCGATCTCGCGGCGCAAAGCCCTCAATTTCTTCAGGTATTTTTCCTGTGCTGGCATGATTTTTATCTTTTACTTAGTTGGAGAAGTATAATAATACCCCTTCGGGGAGAATAAGTCAAAATAATTTCTTGAAAGCAGCCATGTCCTCAGGCAGGCCGGTGGTGAGCGAGACCTCTCTTCCTGTCACGGGATGGGTGAACTTGAGGTCCTTAGCGTGCAGGGCGGTCCTCCTGAATTTAAGCTTATAATCCCTGGCGAAGGCGTATACCCGTTCTCCCAGAAGCGGATGGCCTATCTGGGCGAAATGCCTCCTTATCTGGTTGGTCCTGCCCGTGACCGGCTCCACCTCCAATACGGAGAACTCGCCTTTAGACTCGACCGTCCTGTAGGAGGTAATGGCGTCTTCCGTGCGCCGTTTGTTCCTGTTGTACAGCCCCCTTCTTATCGTGCCCGAAGGATATTTAAGGCGGCCGTGTACGAACGCGATATACCCCTTCTTCACCCCGCGAAGCCGGAAAAGTTCCATCATCTTCTTCTGCGCCGACTTGCCCTTGGCGTAAAGGACCAGCCCGGACGTATCCCTGTCGATGCGGTGGCACGGGTATGCGTTAACGCCGATACCTTTGGAATCGAGGTAGGCATTCAAGGACCGGGTCAGGGTGTTCTTCTCTTTCTTCGGGGTCTCTATCACGAGGACGCCCGGGGATTTGTCCGCCGCTATGAGCCACCGGTCCTCAAAGATTATCCTGTATCCGGCTCCGGCGGAGGCGGCTGTCATATGAGGCCTATCGCTTCGTTCTTTATCCAGCCCGTCTTGCCGTCAAGCCTGCGTATCTTGCTCCACTCCTTCTTGAGCGTCAGTACAAGCACCTTGTTTCCGGCATGGACCTGAAAATACGGCGCCGATTCGTCAAAGGGCTCGAATCTGCAGTCCACGGCATTCGCCAGGACGATCGCCGGCTTAAAAAATTCCCTGCCGTAAAGCCTCACCGCGAACGAGGCCAGCGCCAGGGTAAGGACGATAACCGCCGCGGCGGTGGGGATGAAAAGCGCCTTCTTGAGGCGGCCGTTGGATATTATATTCATAGTGAAGATGAAGACGACTATAAAGTATAGCGCGGAGATGAATATGACGAGCCCCCTCAAGGTAAGGGACTCCGTAAGGTTCTCGAAAAATATTCTGGCGGCCGACTTCCTGGAAGGTATAACGGATTCCTCCACGAAGGTCTGGGCATGTTCAAGGTTCGCTTTTATATCCGCGTCCTGCGGCATCAACAGCCTCGCCTTTTCATAATACAGTATGGCCCTGCCTATATCCCCTGTCTTAAAATATGCGTTCGCCAGGTTATAATAAAGGTTGCCGCTCTCCAGGCCTTCGTCCAGTATCCTTTTATAAGCGGCCAGCGCCTTATCGAAATGGCCCTCTTCATAGTAAAGGTTTGCCTGGTAAAAAAGATTCGCCGCGTCTTTAGGTTTTTCTTCCGCGGCAGGGGATGCGGCCGAAATGGCCGGCGCCAGGCAGGCCAAGACCAAAAATATCACGATACATATCGTCCTCATAACCTGGCCCTCTCAAAATAGGATATCACTTCCTCGAGCGTCTTTATCGAAGAGCGCATCTTCGCGTCGGATATGCCCGAAGGCGCGTATCGGACAAGGTCGCATTCCTCGAAGAGGCGCCTCAATTTTTCCAGTTCCTCTTCCCTGAAACCACGCGGTTTAAGCGCCTCATCTATGACATCCACCGTTATGCCGCCGGTTGGCAGATGGAACTTGTCTCCCAGGTAACTGCGCAGCGTCATGAATACCGAATCGTAAAATTCCTCTTTTTTATTGTCCGCGAGATAACGCCTGGCCCTGTTCAGGCCGCGCCTGGCGGCCTTGGGCGCCCTTATGCGGCGCGCGTATCTTGTATCGCGCTTCAGCCGCTCACTGCGCGAATGCAGGAAAACCGCCGTGATGAAAAAAAGCAGAGGGATGAACTGGGCCGCCAGGAACAATTTATCCTTGTAGATGGGCGTGTGGCGACGCCTGGATGGCCCGAGAGATTCCTTGATGTAGATTATGTCCCTGCCGAAGGCCTCTTTAAGCGCCTCCTTCGCGGCGTATTCCGGGAGCGCGACTATCCTGGGCTTCGCGGCCTCGGGCGATTTTTCCACCGTGATGGGTATAGGGCCGTGGCTTATGGTGCGGTATATGCCCTGTTTCGGGTCAAAGTAATCGAACTTTATTTTAGGGATCTCCTTTACGTCTTCGCTCTCCGGGATAACGACCTGCTCGAACACCTTATGGCTGTCCTCCGTCCTCGACTGCGGCTCGTAGACCTTGAAACCCCCGGTATCATCCATGACCGGCGGCCTTAGCGCATTGGAATTGCCGTTTCCGTATATGGACATCTTTAACTTTATGGGATCGCCGGCCTTTACCTCCTTCGGGCTTATGTCCAGGATAAACTGATAATCACCGATGCTTCCCGAGAAGCCTTCCGGCGCGCCTTCTTTGGGGAGCGGGATAATGGCTATCGTGGCATCCGGAGAGGCGAGCTTAACGGGATAGCGCTCATAATGCGCGAAGAAATCGTCGAAGAACGAGTCGTCGAAACCGCCGCCGAAGAATTCGTCGCCGGAGAAGGGCCCGCGTCTCCTGTCGGAACGCTTCACGACGAGGTTGCAGACGATCTCCGCCGGCCCCACCTTGAGTTCTCCGGTCTTCGTGCCGAATACCCGCGTATTGAATTCTATCACGTCATATACCGCGCCGCCCCTGGATTCCCTGTATTGCTTCGGTTCGTCAAAATCGGCCTTGGAAAAACCCTGCTGGGCGAATGTCGGATATTGTATGTCTCTTACGGAGAGGCGGTTTATATATAATTTTATCTTTAGCGGTATTATCTCGTTAATGTAGGCGGAGGCCTTGTCTGTGGAAAGGGTCAGGAATATCCTGTTTTGAAGATCGGGCATCGACTGGGGGGGTGCGAGGCTCTCCGTACCGGCGTGGGCGCCCTCGACCACCTTCATGTCTATCTTGTTTGAGACGTACCTGTCGCCTTTAAACTCAAAGGTGAAGGGCCCGAGCGTTAAGTTTCCGGCCCTTAGCGGCAGGAGGCTGTAGTTATGCGTGATGGAGCTCGATATCTTTCCGTTTACTATGGACATCACCCTGGACGGGCCGACATACCGGACCTGAAAGCCTTCCAGGTCCTTTATATCGGGCACGGGTATGTCCTGCGTGCCGTGAAAGGCGAGTTCCAGCCGTACACTCTCTCCTACGGAGACGAGGTTACTCTCGACACTCGCCTCGAAATTTATCTCTTTGGCATGCGCCGTCGCGGAGGTAAAGAAAATCGCTATTATAAAAATCACGGAAATTTTTCTCATATTTGACTTCGGTCTGCGACTTATTTTTTACTTTTCTGTGGTCTATGGTCCGTGGTCCGTCGTCTATATACGCTACCAGTCCTTCTCCGGCTCCGGATAGTCGGACACCTTCTGCCGCATGTACATCTTTCTTCCGGCCTCCTCTTCCTGCCCGTGGCTCTCCAATAGCATCCTGGCTTCCTGCTGGCTCATCTCTCTAGGGTCCTCTTCCTCTTGATAAAATTCGAGCCCGCCGCCTTCCTTGTCCTTATTAGACTCCTCTTCGCCCTTCTTATCTTCTTCCTTCTCTTCTTCTTTTTCTTCTTCCTTTTCGCGGCCGCCTTTTTCTTTCTTCTTCTCTTCTTCCCCCTGGCCCTTCTTCTCCTTTTCTTGC
>CAZPYQ010000095.1:0-5471 GCA_964590585.1 uncultured Planctomycetia bacterium
ATTGAAGGCTTTCGTCGGAGAGATTTAGGAACCGATAGTATTATCCACGATGTTTAAAAAATTTATTCTTTTGGTCGCCATAGCCGCAGGGCTGGGCCTTTTGTCAAGAAAGGCCGGCCTCGATCCACATCAGGCGCTCTCCATAGCCATATTCTCGACCTCCATACTGGGGACGCTCTTCTTCTGGGATTTCCGCCTGAGCTTCGCCTTCCTCGGCACATCGGTCCTCCTGATGAGCCGGACCATAGACATGGAACATGTGATAAAGTTCGCCTCGCTGGATGTCATACTCTTCCTCGTGGGCATGATGATCCTCGTGGGGTTACTCAAGGATTCGGGTTTCTTCGCGTGGATAGTGAGCCTGATACTCCGCATCAGGAACCTCACGTCGAAAAAATTCCTGATCCTTATATCGGTCATCTCGGCGCTCCTTTCCTGCGCCATAGATGAGGTGACCTCCATCATCTTCATAGTCGCGGCGGCAATCGAGATATGCGACTATTTTGAGGTCAACCCGGCGCCTTTTCTCATAGTATCGGTCCTGGCCACGAACATAGGTTCGAGCGGCACGACGCTCGGCAATCCCATAGGCATACTCATAGCGTCTAAGTCAGGCCTCACGTTCGAGGATTTTCTCCTGAAGGCCTTTCCCGTGATGCTCATTTGCCTTGCCGTCTCGATACTTATCGTGAAGGCGTGGTACAGGAAACCATTGGAGGAACTGGACCGCAGGATAAAAGAACTCGGCGCCAACGAGATACTTATAAAACTTATATCGGTCCCCCCCGAAAAGGGGCTCAAGATAAGCCTCGCCATATTCGGGACGACCCTTTTTTTTATCGCCATGCACCATCGCCTGGAGATCCTGTGGGACCTGCCGGCTAACACCGTCCTCATGGCGCTGCCTTTGGTCTCAAGCGGCCTTGTCATGATGTGGAAGTGGGAAAAGGCCCGCAAATACGTGGAGAAGGACGTGGAGTGGTGGACGCTTCTTTTTTTCATGCTCCTCTTCGCCCAGGCGGGGACGCTTAAATTCACCGGGGCGACGGACGTCCTCGCCAGGGGGATGCTCGAACTTACAAAAAACAGCGTTGTGTTTCTTACCGGCACCATCTTGTGGATCGCCGCTATCGGTTCCAGCATATTGGATAACGTCGTCCTCGTGGCGGCGCTCATCCCGGTAATACAGAGTTTCCAGGAGATAGGGATGCGCGTCGAGCCTTTATGGTGGGCCATTTTATTCGGGGGATGCTTCGGCGGCAATATCACGCTTGTCGGTTCTACCGCCAATATCGTCGCCCTCGGTATTCTGGAAAAAGACAGAAATATCAAGATAACATTTTTACAGTGGTTCGGCGTGGGCCTGACAGTCGGCATTATAACGACTATCATCGTTTGGGTCTCTTTATCGGTCCTGCCGATCTATCGTTAAAAGGACGCTTTAACACTATGACGGAATTAATTCTGGTAATCTTCCTCCTTATATTAGCGTCCGTGACGGCCGCCTCCGAAACGTCCATCACGGCGGTGAGCCGCGTCAAACTGCGCCGCATGGCCGCCTCGGGCTCCAGAAAGGCAAAGAGGATACTGAAGATACTGGAGGCTCCGGAAAGGTTCTTCGGCACCATTATAGTCGCGAACAACATAGTGAATGTTCTCATAGCCTCCATCCTTACGGCCGTTATGATAAATTTAATGCATAACGAAGAGAGGGGTATCTCCCTGGCGACCGTGATTGCCACTATCGCGATAATAGTATCAGAGGTCTCTTCAAAGACATTAGCCGCGAAGCGTTCTGAGAAGATCTCTTTCGGCCTGTCGGCCCTGACGGATTTTTTGATATGGATATTTTCTCCCATAGTCAACCTCCTGGCCAGGTTCGTGAACCTTCTCATGAAGGCGCTGGGCGCGGCCGCCGAAGGCAGGCCCGCGCTCGTTACAGAAGAGGAGATAAGGGCGTTCATAAAGATGGGCGAGGAGGAGGGCGTTATCGGCAAAGAGAAGATAAGGATGCTCTCCAGGATATTCGATTTTGGCGATACGATGGTAAGGGCGGTTATGACGCCCAAGGCGGCCATCGTGGCGCTGGATGTGGGTTCGAAATACGAAGATATCATGAGGATGGTCCTGGAGTCCGGTTATTCCAGGCTCCCCGTATATAGCGGCGACGCCGATAACATAATAGGCGTCGTAAACGTCAAGGACCTCCTGAATTTCTGGGAGAACAGGGATCTCATAATCCTTAAGGACATGCTCCACCAGCCCACCTACGTCACCGGTTCCCGGAAGGTAAACGAACTTTTGAAGGAGTTTCAACTGGGCCATACTCACATGGCTATTGTAGTGGACGCGCGGGGCAAGATAGAGGGGGTAGTGACGCTGGAGGATATCCTGGAGGAGATAGTCGGAGAGATAGCGGACGAATATGATGTACAAAAACCGGAGATAGAGAAGATAGACGGCGGCCGGTATGTCATAAACGGCAGGTGCCGGCTTAAAAAACTTAATAAAGAAATCAACATCAACCTGCCCGAGAAGGAATTCATCACCATAGGAAACTATATCAAAGGCACATTGAAGCGCCTGCCCGAGAAGGGCGAGAGGATCCCTCTGGACGGCTGGACCTGTGTCGTGAAAAAGGTAGAAGATTCCAGGATCGTAGAGATGGAACTCTTGTGCTCTTCCCCCGCGTAACAGACCCTTCAACTTGACACATTGAAGAATATTATTTAAAATATATGTCTTGGATTAACTATATTTAAAGGTCCTTCGCTTCGCCTGAAATGCTCGTTAATCGCCCGCATTTCATGGCTTGCTTAAGGATCAAATTTGCTTCGCAAATTTGGAGGTCAACATGGCTGAAGGAATGGCTGCCGTAAACGAAAAGGTCAAGAAGGAGAGCGCCTTTCTCCATCCGTTACTTATGGAACTGGAGAAGGTGATAGTGGGGCAAAAATATCTTTTGGAAAGGCTTTTGGTAGGGCTTTTGGCCAACGGCCACATATTGATCGAGGGCGTGCCCGGCCTGGCCAAGACAATGTCGGTGAGGGTCCTGGCGCAGGCGATAAAGACGAAGTTCCAGCGCCTTCAGTTCACGCCCGACCTCCTGCCCGCCGATCTCATCGGGACGCTGGTCTATAACCCCAAAGAAAGTTCTTTCATAACCAAGAAGGGCCCGATATTCGCCAACCTGATACTGGCAGACGAGATAAACAGAGCCCCGGCGAAGGTCCAGAGCGCGCTCCTGGAGGCGATGCAGGAACGGCAGGTGACTATCGGGGAGAACACCTATAAGATGGACGACCCGTTTCTCGTCCTCGCGACCCAAAACCCGATCGAGCATGAAGGGACATATCCTTTGCCCGAGGCGCAGGTCGACAGGTTCATGCTGAAACTCAAGATAGATTATCCGAATAAAGAGGAAGAGCACAAGATAATAAAGAGGATGGCCGAGACGAACAAGAAGATATCCGTTTCGGCGGTGATCGGCCCCGAAGAGATAATAAAGGCGCGCAAGGTGGTCGACGAGATATATATCGACGAGAAGATAGAGCGCTATATACTCGACCTGGTATTCGCCACGAGGAAACCCAAGGACTACAAATTGGACGAACTCACCAACCTCATACAGTACGGCGCGTCTCCGCGGGCTAGCATATACCTGACGGTGGCCTCCAAGGCGTACGCCTTTATCCAGGGCAGGGGTTATGTCACGCCGAATGACGTAAAGACCATAGGCATGGATGTCCTGCGCCACCGTGTTATCGTCACATACGAGGCGGAGGCGGAGGACAAGACATCGGAGGATGTCATAAAGAAGATATTTGATGAGGTAGAAGTGCCATAAAAATCCTAAATTCGAAATCCTAAATTCTAAACAAACTCAAAACCCAAAATTCGAAATTCAAAACCTGGTGTTTTGGAAATTCGAGTTTGGGATTTTGGATTTGTTTAGAGTTTAGGGTTTAGAGTCTAGGGTTTTGTAACCTTTGATGAACAATGCTGCCATCTGAAATACTTCGTAAAATAAGGCGGATACAGATAACGACATCGCGGATGGTGACGGACATATTCGCCGGCCAATACGAGAGCGTCTTCAAGGGCCGCGGCATGGAATTTGACGAGGTGCGCGAATACCAGCCCGGCGACGAGATACGCTCGATAGACTGGAACGTAACGGCGAGGATGGGCCATCCGTACGTAAAGAAATTCGTCGAGGAGAGGCAGCTCACCGTCATGATACTCCTGGATGCCTCCGCCTCTACCGGTTTCGGTTCAGGTAAGCAGCTCAAAAGCGAACTCGCCGCGGAACTTTCCGCCGTGCTCGCCTTTTCCGCGATACGCAATAACGACAGGGTAGGCCTCATCATATTCACCGACAAGATAGAGAAGTTCATACCTCCCAGAAAAGGGACCTCCCACGTCTTAAGGGTCATCAGGGAGGCGCTCTATTTTAAACCCAAAGGCAAGGAGACCGACATAGCGAAGGCGGTAGAATACTTAAACGCCGTCACGACCCGGCGCGCGGTCGTCTTCGTCATATCCGACTTTTACTCGAAGGACTACAGGAAAGCCCTCTCCATAGCCAACAAAAAGCACGACGTGATAGCCCTCACCATACATGATCCCAGGGAGTCCGACATGCCGAACGCCGGCATAATAGAACTAGGCGACGCCGAGACAGGCAGGGTCTTTCTCGTGGATACATCAAGCGCCTCCGTGAGGAAGAAGTACAACGAGCGCTCCCGGAAGATCCTGGCGGAGAGGAAAGAGATATTCAATTCAAGCAAGGTGGACCACATAGATATATCTACCACAAAACCCTACCTGGAGCCTCTCATACAATTTTTTAAGATGCGGGAGAGGAGGAGGATGTAGTGTCACGGAAGATCCTCGCGATTCTTTTTATCTTTATGATATCCTCGGGATCCCCTGTTCATACCGCTCACGGCGCGGGCCCCGCGGCCGAAGTCTCGGCGGATAAGGCCGCCGTTTATATAGGCGACAGGATAAGATATACGATAACCGTCCGGACAAAACCCGGCGAGGAGGTGGAGTTCCCCCAGGCTAAAAAAGAACTTGGGGTTTTTAAGGTGAAAGACTCCGGCGTTTCCATGACCCGGGATGACAGGGCCCTGGAGGTAAAACACTCGCAGTGGTACATCCTGGCCTCCTACAAAACCGGACAGGAGACCATTCCCGCCCTGGAAGTAAAGTATAGGGCAAAGGGCGCATCCGGCTGGGTGGTCTTAAAGACAAAAGAACTGAGCATACAGGTCAAGAGCCTTTTGGCCGAGAACCCAAAGGCGTCCGACATACGTGACATCAAAAATATCCTGCCGATAGAAAACAGGACCGTCGCCAATGCCTTGAAATTCATACTTCTTTTTATAGCCATCGTCGCGCTTATCATATTAATAAGGCGGATATTCTTTGGCGGCAAGGATAGGGGCCCGAAGGCCGCCCATATC
>CAZPYQ010000096.1:0-5398 GCA_964590585.1 uncultured Planctomycetia bacterium
GGATTAAAAAATATATTCGTGACCAATGGCTACATGACCGAAGAGGCGCTCGGTACGATCCGGCCGTACCTGGACGCGGCGAATGTGGACCTTAAATCTTATAGCGACGCGTATTACGGCAGGATATGCGCCGCGAGGCTCCAGCCGGTCCTGGACTCCATAAAAAGGATGAAGCGGTCGGGCATATGGGTAGAGGTGACGACACTGATACTGCCCGGCACGAACGATTCGCCCGATGAACTGAAACAGTTGGCGGCCTTCATCGCCGGCGTGGGCGTCGACATACCGTGGCACATATCGAGATTTCATCCGGATTACTCCATGACGGATCTTAAGGCGACGCCCGTCGAGACCCTTGAGATGGCCGCGGATATTGGCAAGGAAGCGGGCTTAAGGTATGTATATATAGGTAACTTAACGCAAGAGGAGAATACGTATTGCTATAATTGCAATACACTTCTCATAAGGAGGTTTGGGTTCAGCGTCCTGGAGAAGACGCTCAAGGACGGGCGGTGTCCGAAGTGCCGGACGGCCCTGGACGGAAAGGCGTTAGGGTGAAGGCGGTAATATCGGCGGTATCGATTTTGGCGGCGGTATTTTTGTTTTCCGCGGCGTCAGCCGCGATTGACGAAGAGGGGGTGGATAACATGCTTAAAGATCTCCACTGGCTGGGACATTCCTCGTTCCGTTTGGACGGCCCGCGAACCGTCTATTTCGATCCGTTAAAACTTCCCGCGGGCTCCAGGAAGGCCGATATCATATTTATAAGCCATGAGCATTTCGACCATTGTTCGCTTGACGACATTAGACTCATCACCGCTCAAGATACGGTGATAGTCTGCGATAAATCCGCTTTTAAGGGCCTCAAGGGCGCCTTGAAATGCAAAGATATAAAGGCGGTCTCCGCCGGCGATAAATTGGATGTGGAAGGTATCAGCGCGGAGGTCGTGCCTTCTTATAACATAGGTAAAAAGTACCACCCCAAAGGCGCCGGATACGTCGGTTACATAGTCACCGTAAACGGCGTCCGGTTCTATCACGCCGGAGACACGGACATGATCCCCGAGATGAAGGATATAAGGTGCGACATAGCGCTCCTTCCTGTGGGCGGCACCTATACCATGGACGCGGAAGAGGCCTCCGAGGCGGCGCTTCTTATAAAGCCGAAGGCAGCCATACCGATGCATTACGGGGATATCGTGGGTACTATAGACGACGCGGCGCGTTTTACGGGCCTTCTCAAGGGCAAGATAGAGGCCAGGATAATGGACAGGGAGGGATCTTCATGAAGGCATGGGCGTATTCGCTTACGAGCGTAATCATCGTGAGCCTTATATCGCTCGTGGGCATCGCCGCCATATCGTTGAGCGCGGAGAAGCTGAAGAGGCTGCTTCTGCCTCTGGTAAGTTTTGCCGTAGGCGCGCTATTCGGCGACGCCTTTATCCATCTCCTCCCCGAGGCCTTTGAGAAGACAGGTTCCGCCTCTTTGGTCTCGCTCCTCGTGCTCGGGGGGGTCATAATATTTTTCGTCCTGGAGAAGTTCATACACTGGCGGCATTGCCATGTTCCGACATCCGAGGAGCATCCGCATCCCGTGGTCTTCATGAACCTGATAGGAGACGGCGTCCATAATCTTTTGGACGGCATGCTCATAGCGGCGAGCTACATGGTAAGCGGCGCGATAGGCGTCGCGACCACGATCGCCGTCATATTGCACGAGATACCGCAGGAGATAGGGGATTTCGGTATCCTGGTCCACGGGGGTTTGAGCAGGGAAAAGGCGCTCTTATTCAATTTCTTCTCGGCCAGTCTAGCCATATTGGGTTGTGTGGTGACCTTGCTCGTCGGGTCGAGGTTGGAGAACCTCTCGCTTTACATGCTCCCTGTCACTGCCGGAGGCTTCATCTATATGGCCGGTTCCGACCTCATGCCGGAACTGCATAAGGAGCTGGATGCGCGTAAATCCTTGCTGCAGCTGGTCCTCATAATTTTCGGGATATCGATCATGCTTGCCCTCACCCTCTTGGAGCGATAGGCGCACATGGATATAATTTTGAGCGTAACATTCGGCATATTACTGGAATCGGCGCGCCTCATGAACAAGATGGCGCCCTATCTTTTATTCGGATTTTTATTCGCCGGCATACTCCATATATTCTTTTCTCCCGAAAAAATAGCCGCTCATCTGGGAAAGGGTAATCTCGCCTCCGTGATAAAGGCGTCGTTATTCGGTATACCTCTGCCGCTCTGTTCCTGCGGCGTGATACCGGCGGCACTGGCGTTACGGCGGAAGGGCGCTTCCGCGGGGGCCGTGCTGGCGTTTCTCATCACAACACCCACGACCGGTATAGATTCCATATTCGCGACATACGCCTTGATGGGCGGCCTCTTCACCGGATTCCGTATAGCGGCGTCCTTTGTAGCGGGCGTGGTCGCCGGCATCCTGGCAAATATATTCTTGAAAGACGCGCCGCCTCATGCCGTTGAGGAGAAAGGCTGCAAGATGTGCGGCCACGAAACGGAGCATAAACATTCTTTCGCGGAGAAGATTACCGGGGCCTTACGCTACGCCTTTTCCGGCCTTTTAGGCGAGGTCGCCGGCTGGCTCGTAGCAGGAGTCCTCGCAGGCGGGGCGATATCGTACTTCATACCGGAAGGCTTTTTTTCCGCCCTCCTTGGCGCCGGCTGGGTCGCGTATCTGGTCATGTTTCTCATAGGCACCCCGATGTATGTGTGCGCGACGGGTTCGATACCTATCGCCGCGAGCATGATGCTTAAGGGCCTAAGCCCCGGCGCCGCTTTCATATTTCTCCTGTCCGGGCCCGCTACGAATACCGTTACCATAACGGTGATGATGAAGGAGCTCGGCAGGAAGGCCGTAGCCGTATACCTGGGTTCCATCTTCGTCGCGAGCATGGCCCTGGCCTTCGCGCTCGATAAGATATGGGCTGTCTTTGCCGCTCCCGCCGCGGGCCACGGGATGATGGCGCATTCAAATATGCTGCCCCCATGGGTCGAATACGCTTCCACCGCTCTATTGCTCCTGCTC
This sequence comes from uncultured Planctomycetia bacterium, assembly GCA_964590585.1. Classification (GTDB taxonomy): domain Bacteria; phylum Omnitrophota; class Gorgyraeia; order 2-01-FULL-45-10; family JAHFGN01; genus CAZPYQ01. The sequence goes on from CAZPYQ010000096.1 coordinate 3,050, forward strand.
ATATGCTACAGCGCTCTTCGGCCTAAACAACCTGTTGAGTGATTAAGCGGCGTTTAATCACTCGTCAATACTCGTTTATTTTGCTTGCAATTCTTAGCCAAAGTATATATAATTTATTTAAATTTTAAAAAGAAAGGAAGCGTGATCATCATGAAAAAGCATATAATCGCGGTAAGCATAATGGTATTGGCGGCTTTTGCCGTTTCCGGCTGCACCACGGCCCCGAAGAAAGTCCGCACAGAGGTCCAGGGCCTGAGCACGAGAGTGGATACGCTCGAATCGCGCGTCGAAGACATGGAAAGCAAGCAGGCCAGGCTTGAGATGGCCGCCGCCGAAAAGGCCGCCCGTGCCCGCGAGGTATACACGCGCGAGGCCCAGTCCAATATAGTGCCTAAGTCCAGGACGGCCGTGTCAAAGGCGAGCGTTACCGAAATACAGACCGCCTTAAAGAACGCGAACTTCTATGACGGAAAGATCGACGGCATAAAAGGCAAAAGGACGAGAAGGGCGATAAGGGAATTTCAGAGGGCGAACGGCCTGAATCCGGACGGCGTGGTCGGTCCCAAGACATGGGGCATTTTGAACAGGTACCTCACGCTGGATGCCAGGGACAAAGGGGTAAAATAACGCGCGAACCGCATCCTTTAAAAGGACGTATTTTTTATAGCCAAAGAAGGGAGATACCGTCGAAAAAAGGGTCTCCCTTTTCAATTGAAAGGAGATTGCCGCTATGGATGAGATACTGGAAATATTAGAGAAAGACTCCAGGACTACGCCGGAAGAGATAGCGCGGATGCTTAAAAAGAAGAGCGGCTTCGTCAGGAAGGCGATAAAGGGCTACGAAAAGGACGGCGTCATATTGAAATACAAAGCTGTCATAAACAAAGAGATGATACGCAAGGAGGACGGCTCCGTCAGGGCGCTCATAGAGGTCAGGGTAGCGCCCCAGAAGAACGTGGGGTTCGACCACATCGCGGAAAGGATATACCAGTTCCCGGAGGTGACGAGCTGTTACCTCATGTCGGGCACATACGATCTCCTTTTGGTCGTAGAGGGCAAGAGTATCCACATGATCTCGAACTTCATCGCGGAGAAATTGTCGCCCCTGGAGAACGTCAGGGGGACGGTGACGCACTTCCTTCTCAAGAAATATAAGGAAGACGGGGACCTTTTAAAAAGACCGCGCAGCGAGAAGAGGCTGGCCATATCGTTATGAAGATGAATAAAAAGGCCGAAATAATACCGCCGTCGGGCATAAGGGCTTTCTTTGACCTGGTGCTGGGCATGAAGGACGTCATATCCCTGGGTGTGGGCGAGCCCGATTTCACAACACCGTGGAACATAAGGGAGACCGCCATCTATTCCATAGAGGAAGGCTACACGTCGTACACGTCCAATAAGGGGCTACTGGAACTGCGCCATGACCTTTCGCGACATCTTAAATCCGCATACGGGTTGGATTATGATACCGAGGATGAGATGCTCATAACCGTGGGGGTCAGCGAGGCGTTCGACCTCGCGTTGAGGGCCCTCCTGAACAGGGGCGACAGGGTCCTCATCCCGGAACCGTGTTACGTCTCTTACGGCCCTATCGTCACGCTCTGCGGCGGCGAACCGGTATTCATCAGGACGCGGCCCGATAACGGCTTCAAGATTACGGCCAAAGACATAGACAGGTATTGCGACAAAAAGACGAAGGCGATAATATTGAACTATCCGAACAATCCGACGGGCGCTTCTTATTCCAGGGAGGAGCTCAAGGGTATCTCGAGGGCCGTATCGAGGCATGACCTGGCCGTATTGAGCGATGAGATATATTGCGAATTGACGTACGATTTCCGCCACACGCCTTTTCCCATGCTTGCGGGAATGAAGGAACGCACCGTATACTTAAACGGGTTCTCCAAGGCCTACGCCATGACCGGCTGGAGGATAGGATACGCGTGCGCCCCGCGGGAGATAATACATCACATGACCAAGATTCATCAGTACACGATGATGTGCGTGCCGACGGTCTCGCAGATGGCCGCGCGGGAGGCGTTAAAACGGGCCTCCGGGTCTGTCCAGGCGATGAAACGCGAATATAAAAGGCGCAGGAATTATATCGTATCGGCCTTAAACGAGATGGCTCTCGATTGTCACCGGCCGGAGGGCGCCTTCTACGCGTTCCCTTCAATAAAAAAGACGGGCCTCGGATCCATGGATTTCTCGAGGGCCCTTTTAAAAGAGGAGAATGTCGCCGTCGTCCCGGGCACGGCCTTCGGTCCTTCCGGCGAGGGTTACGTGAGGATGTCCTACGCCTCCAGCATGGAGAATATAAAGGAGGCGCTGGTGAGGATAAAAAGGTTC
>CAZPYQ010000097.1:0-5305 GCA_964590585.1 uncultured Planctomycetia bacterium
GCGGGGAGGTATTCCGGTGGGATTACCTGTCGCAGACGATATTGGGCGAATTGAGGTCCTTGACAGGCGGCTTCAGGTCCAAGAAGGCGGTGGAGTTGGGCAGCGGCAGCGGCCGCATATCAAAGGCGATGGCCGGCCGCGGCTGCCGCGTCACTTTGATGGATATGGAATCCGATGTCCTTAGGAGATCGAGAGAGGATTTTCTGAAAGACGGGGTGGAGGGCGATTTCGTTATAGGGGCGTTTCCCGATCTGCCCATAAGGCGCGGAAAGTTCGATATAGTGTGGAACGCGGGCGTCCTCGAACATTTTTCCGAAGACGGCATAAGAAGCGCCCTTTCAGAGATGGCGAGGGTCTGCGGGAAGGGGGGCCGCGTCATAACGATCAACCCTTATAAAGGTTCCTTGCTGCACGAGATCGGGGCGAGGTTTCTCGTAAAGAGGTCAGTATATCCTTTCATGGACGAGTTTCCCATAAGCGCCTTGAAGGGTCTTGCCGCGGGAACCGGCCTTAAGATCGAGAGGACGGAATATTCATGCGGTTTTTTTCTTTTGTTCGTAGGTATGTTCAAAAGGCTCGGCCTCTTTCCTTCGTTTAGGCGCGTTAGTTCCGCGGTCTTCTGGTATTTAAGCGACACCATGTGCCTCCTCGACTCCTCCCCCATAGGAGGCGCCATACGGGGGGCGGACAGGGCGCTTTCGAAAGTATTCGGCGGGTATCTATTGGTCTCGGTCTTTTTACCGGAGTAGAATCTCTTAAAAGGAGAAGAAGACATGCTCTATATGCTATTGCCGGCGTACAATGAAGAGGAGGGGCTCGAGCACCTACTGGACAGGATCAAGAGGATAACGGGCGCCTTTTCCATACCCTATAAGATAATCATAGTAAATGACGGTTCGAAAGATCATACGGAATCCGTCATAAGGTCCTATTCCAACGCCATGCCCATAGAGATAATCAATTTCGAAAAGAACATGGGCATCGAAAAGGTGTTCAAGGTCGGGTTCCGAAAGGTATGCGGCGAGGCCAAAGACGACGACATATGCGTTACGATGGATTCGGATAATACGCAGAATCCATATGTGATGCTCGACATGCTTAAGGCCATGAAGGGGCCCGACGGCCCCGATATCGTAATCGCGTCGCGTTTCGAAAAAGGCGGCGCGATGGTGGGCGCGCCTTTTGTAAGGGAGGTTCTAAGCATAGCGGTGTCGCATATTTTAAGAAACCTTATAAGATTGAGGAACGTGAAGGATTATTCGACATTTTACCGCGCATACAGGGTCGCTATCATAAAAAAGGGATTCGCGAAATACGGCGACGATCTCATAAAGGGGCACGGCTTTTCGGCGATGGCGCGCCTTCTTATAAAACTTGGGGAGATAACGGACAGAATAGTCGAGGTCCCGTTCATATTAAGATATGACCTTAAGGAGGGCGGCACCGGCATGAAGATAGGCAGTACGATAATGGGGTACCTGGGCCTTATCTTCGAATATTTAAGAGATAAAAAGGCATGAAGAGAGGCACTGTAGCAATCCTGTTCGCGGCGATTATTTCCCTGGCCGTAATCACTAGGTGCGCGGGCCTTGAGAGATCCTTTGTCCTTGATGAATTCAGGACGATACGGTTCTCCCAATTGCCCCTGAATAACCTGCTGGAAGCGATAAAGAAGGATTCCTATCCGCCTTTTTCATACGTCATCCTTCACGCCTGGCTTAAATTATCGAAAGACGAGGCCTGGATCCGGCTTTTATTCGTTTTATTCGGAACGGGCTCCGTAGTGCTTACCTTTATAATAGGCAGGTACATGAGGGGCGCGGGGTACGGTATCCTGGCGATGTTCATCGCTTCCATAATGCCCATGCAGGTCTGGGTATCGCAATACGCCAGGGGCATCGCGCCCGCCATATTTTTTATCCTTTTATCCAGCCTCTTCTTCCTGCGGCTCGTCAGGGCCGGGCCCTTAAGGGTTTACGGCCCGGACGCAGTGGGCTACGTGGCCGCTTCTATCGCGTCCATATACTTCTTCTATTTTTCGTTCTTCATCATATTTTCCCAAAATCTCATATACCTCTTTTTGAACAAAAGAGAGATAAAAAATATATTCAGATGGGCCCTTCTACAGGCATGCGTCGGGGCCTCTTTCCTGCCCTGGCTGGGGGCTTTTTTAGGGCAATTGAAAGAGGGTAACATAACGCAAAATTTTTCCATGGCCTATCCCGCTGGCCTTAAGGCCGCCGGACTGCCGCTCGGAATAATCTTAAGGTGCCTGGCCGGATTAGCGGGAGTTGACCAGGCGTTTCTGGGGCATACGGCCGTCACCAGGGCCTTGACCGCCAGGGCGCTCATAATGGCGGTAGCGCTTTTTTTGGCGGCGGCGGCGGTTATGACGCGGCTTTTGATAATAGCATACAAAAAGGCCTCCGGCGAAGGGCGCCCCGGGGCGGCGCGATTTTCGGCCGGAGAGGTCTTCATATATTTTTCCGTACTTGCGATGACACCGGTAATACTTTCGTTAGCGATGAACGTCCTCTTCAAGACACCCCTGGCGGTAAGATATTTCTCCGTGTCATCGGCCCTTTTGGTATTCGTCTGGGCGTCGGCCCTTTTCTCCGTAAGGCGAAATAAGCATTTTTTTTATATCTTCTTGGCCCTTTTCATCGCATTTAGCACGATAAGGCTCGCCGATTTCACGAGGGCCGCCATCGATTATAAGGGTTCCAGCCTTTTCCTGAAGGAGAATATCAAAAAGGGGGAGGGTATATTATTTATAGGCGGCGAGAACGCGTATTGGTATTACGGCGGAGGCCTTGAGGGGCACATAACCTCGGCCGGATACATAAGAGGTTACGGCCCGGACACAGGTTACACGTTAAAAGATATGGTGGACGAGGACGCCCTGAGCCGCGCCATCGAGCCTTTTAAAATATTATGGGCCTACAATAGCGGCGAGACGATGAGCGGCATAACAAAATATGTGACGGCTCTTGTCGAAAGGCGCGGATACGGCCTTATCGGCGAATACAGATTTAAAAATATATCCGTTTTCAAATATGGGAAAAATACCTGACATTTTTATAGCCATACCGGCGGCGCTCTTTGCCCTCGTATTATCGTTCCTCTTCCCTTCAGCGGGCATAGTATCGCTTTTCTTATACGCCCTTTTTTCGTTTGTGTATATAAGGGTGGATAAATCCGACAGGCGGTTTGTCCTTTCGGTCCTCGCCCTGGGGTTTGTGCTGCGGCTCGCCGCCATGTTCACTTATTATAAGTTCTGGCTCCTCGCGGGAAGGCAGGATGTTATAGGCCCGGACGGCGAGAGTTTTTCGCGAATAGGTTGGTATATAAGGACGATCCTTCGAGGCGACGCGAACGCGCTTGTCCCTTCCGGGGAGTTCATATTCCGCAACTTCAGAGAGATCACCCTTTCCTATAAAGGACATGTGTCCCTTACCGTCCTCGGCACATCCGCGCCATTCCTGCATCTCGTAGGGTTCGCATACTACTTATTGGGTTACGCGCCGCTTCTTATAAAAAGTTTCAACGTGATTATAAGCCTCTTCTCTTCGGTAATCGTCTATCTAACCGCCCTCGAGATATCCACGAGAAGGGCGGCCAGGATATCGTTCGTCATATTCCTTTTTTTTCCCTCGATATTTCTATTTTCCGTGACCATGCTGAAGGAGCCGATCATCATATTGTGCGTACTTTTAATAATATATTCATTGGTCCGGCTCAAGGAGGGGACGAACGTCAAAAAGGTGTTTATCACGGCGGCCTCCCTTATCGTTATCCTGTTTTTAAGAGAAGAATTCTTCGTCGTGATGAGCCTTGTGGCCGCCGTATTTTTGACGATACGTATGCGCGGGCGGTGGAAACTGTCTATCATAGTCATTTCGCTCGCCGTAATGGCGGCGGCCGCCTCGGGCGTTTTTCCAAAGATAAACCTGAAATCCGCCGTTTTTAAAGACACGGCGGCGTCTTTCTTCATAAGGCAGGCGTCCCAGTATTACGGGGGAGGGAGGCTCGCGTACAGGGTATTCCCGGAAAGGTATTATGAGGATTACCGTAAGTTCCCCGGCGACAGCGAATATCTGGCGTCCGCGGTAAAGATCACAACCGGAAAGTTTATCAGGTATCTGCCGAAGGGGGTGTTCTTTTATCTCGCAAGGCCGTTTCCGTTTTTAAGGCATGACGTTATCTATACGCTCATCTCGTTTCAGATGTTGTACTGGTACGTCATCGTTCTTATGGCATTACCCGGAGCGTTCAGGGTGCGCATGGCGCGGGCCCTTCCCATATTTTTCTATCTCCTTATCGTTATCGCGGCGACAGCCATGGTAGAAGGGAACGAAGGGATACTCTTAAGGCACAGGGATAGTGTCGTGCCTTTTTTCATCATATTCGCCTCGTCGCTTATAGGGAAAACACGTAAAACCTCATAAAACCCGCCAGAAACATCGAAAACCCATATATATAAAATATAACTTGACAATATAGGCATATAGTGTTAACATCGTTTAAAATATTTTAAACGCTGTAAAGTACGAATTTTAGCCTCAAAACCAGCCTGAAATGATTACAATCTTAATAAAAGAAGGGAGCATAATATGAGCGATAAATTGATACATGCCCAGGACGTATTTTTAGGCAAGATAAACCAGATATGCAGCAAATTCGGCCTCAATAACATAATGGCGCAGATCTACGCCATTATGTATCTGAGCGGCAAGCCGATGTCTCTCGATGATATGGTAGAGAGGCTCAAGATAAGCAAAGGGGGCGCCAGCATAAATATACGCGCCCTGGAGAGATACGGCGCCGTCAGGAAGGTGTGGGTCAAGGGTTCGCGCAAGGATTACTATGAGGCCGAGAGCGATATCGCGAAGGTCATAACGGACAGGATAAGGTCCATGGCGCACAGCCGTCTTGTGGAGATGGACGAAATGATAAGTTCGTCCCTGGGCGCCCTCGATAAGGTAGGTTCCGCCGATAAGGCCGACGCAGAGACCATAAAGGCCCTGAAAGAAAAACTGGAGAAGTTGAGACTTCTCCACGATAAGGCCGATTCTTTATTTAAACTTTTTGAGATGAGCATGGTAAACGGGCTCTTCAGCGAAAAAGAGGCAAGCGCTAAAGAACCCGCGGCGGTGAACATCTGACCTTAAGGAGAGGACGAAAATGGACGAGAAGAGCAAAGTAGAGATGAACGCCTATTACACCGGCCGCCTTAAGGAATACGGCCCCACTGTTCAACTTCAGACCTAGTGGACACGGAAGGCTTTGTTTTTAGTTTGTAGTT
>CAZPYQ010000098.1:0-5225 GCA_964590585.1 uncultured Planctomycetia bacterium
GGATTCGGAGTGGCTCAAAGGGACAGGTCCGTCCTCTGACGTCGTCATGTCGTCAAGGGTCAGGCTCGCCAGAAACATAGACAGGATGCCTTTCTCGCACTGGGCCCAGCGAAAGAAACAGAAAGAGATAATGAACGTCGTGTTAGACGCCGCCTCTCTTACAAACTATCTTAAAGGCGCCATGATATTTAAGATGAGCGAGCTCTCAGACGTCGACAAATTGTTCCTTGTAGAAAGGCACCTGATGAGCCCTGAACACGCCCGGGACCCGGGCGTGTTCAAGGCGCTTATAGTGGACCCGAAAGAGGTCGTCAGCATCATGATAAACGAAGAGGACCACATGAGGATACAGATCATGCAGTCCGGATTCAGCCTCATGGAGGCCTTAAGGATAGCGAATGAAATAGACACGGAGCTGTCAAAAAACATCCCGTACGCGTATTCGGCCAAATGGGGGTATCTCACGGCATGTCCTACTAATACCGGGACGGGCCTGAGGGGTTCCGTGATGGTCCATCTTCCAGCCCTGGTATTCGCGGGTCAGATATCCAAGGTGCTGCAGGCGACGGCCAAGCTTGGCCTCAATATAAGAGGGCTCTACGGCGAAGGGACAGAGGCGAGCGGCAACCTCTTTCAGGTATCGAACCAGGTATCGCTCGGCAGGACGGAAGAGGATATAATAGACAATATAGAGAGGATCATGAAGCAGATAGTCGAGAAAGAGGAATTGGCCAGAAAGGCGCTTTCAACGAAGAATAGAGAAGCCGTCGTCGACAGGGTGTGGCGGGCATATGGTACGCTCAAGAATGCCCATATAATCACCTCGAGCGAGACGATAGCGCTTCTCTCCACGATAAGGTTCGGCGTCGATCTGGGTGTAATAAAAAACCTGACAAAGCGCGATCTTAATGAACTTTTTTTATGGACGCAGCCGGCGCACCTTCAGAAGATAGAGAAGAGGGCGCTCGACGCCTCCGATAGGGACCTGAAGAGGGCGGACATTATAAGGAGGAAATTGACGTAAGGGAATCGGGAAAAGGGAAACGGGGAACGGGGAAAAACTTTTCCGTGTTTCGTTTCCCGATCCCCGAATCCCGTTTCCCTAACATATCTATTACAAGGAGATAAACATGCCGATGTTCAACAGATTCACAGAGAGGGCGAGGAAGGTCATACTTCTGGCCAAAGAGGAGGCCAAACGTTTCAACCACGACTATATAGGAACGGAGCACATACTCCTGGGGCTGGTGCGTGAAGGCGAAGGTGTTGCGGCAGCGGTCCTGGCGAGCATGAACCTGACCCCGGACAAGATAAGGCTTGAGGTGGAAAAGCTTGTGCAGCCGGGTCCCAGCACGGTCATATCCGGAGATATACCTTTTACACCCAAGGCGAAAAAGGTGATAGAACTGGCGATGGAAGAGGCGAGGTCCCTCGGACATAATTATATAGGCACGGAGCACCTCCTCCTTGGGTTGATAAGAGAGGGCGAGGGTGTTGCGTCTCAAGTGCTCCTAAACCTCGGCTTGGAGCTCGAAAAGGTAAGGGAAGAGGTGATGAACCTGCTCGGGTCCGTGATACCCGGTTATGATACCGGGCAGAAGGTCTCGCGCGGCAAGACCCCGGCCCTGGACGCGTTCGGCAGGGACCTGACAAAACTCGCAAAAGATAATAAGCTTGATCCGGTGATAGGCAGGAAGAACGAGATGGAGAGGGTCATACAGATACTGTCGCGCCGTACCAAGAACAATCCCGTTCTCCTCGGCGAGGCGGGCGTCGGAAAGACCGCGATAGTGGAAGGTCTGGCGCAGAAGATAATCGCCGGCGATGTGCCCGAGATCCTGAGGGACAAGCGCATGATAATACTGGACCTGGCGCTAATGGTCGCCGGCACCAAATACAGGGGCCAGTTCGAGGAGAGGATAAAGGCGGTCATGGACGAGATAAAACGTTCCGATGACATAATAGTCTTTATCGACGAACTGCACACGCTGATCGGCGCCGGAGGGGCGGAAGGCGCCATCGACGCCTCAAACATTTTGAAGCCCGCGCTTTCGAGGGGGGAGATACAGTGCATCGGCGCGACCACGCTGGACGAATACAGGAAACACATAGAAAAGGACGCCGCGCTTGAGAGGCGCTTCCAGACCATCATGGTGGAGCCGCCGAGCGTCGATGAGACGATCGAGATATTGAAGGGGCTGCGCGACAAGTATGAGGCGCACCATAAGGTGAAGTTCACGGATGCCTCTCTCGAGGCCGCCGCCAAGCTCTCCGATCGGTACATAAGCGGCCGCTTCCTGCCGGATAAGGCGATAGACCTTATGGACGAGGCGGGTTCGCGCGCGAGGCTCTCTGTCATGACTACGCCGCCGAACCTGAAACATATAGAGGACAGGATAGAGAACGCCAAAAAAGAGAAAGAGGATGCGGTCAAGAACCAGGATTTCGAAAAGGCGGCGAAGTACAGGGATGAAGAAAGGCGCTTAAAAGAAGAGCTTAACAAGACGAAGAAGAGCTGGAAAGAATCTAAGGGCAAGGTGGACATGCAGGTTACGGATGAAGATATCGAGGTCATCGTATCCAAATGGACAGGCATTCCCATCATAAAACTTGAAGAGAAGGAATCCGCGAAGTTTCTTAAGATGGAGGACGCCCTTCATAAAAAGGTCATAGGCCAGGACGAGGCGATCTCCGCCATCGCCCACGCCGTCAGGCGTTCGAGGGCGGGCATAAAGGACCCCAGGCGGCCCATCGGCTCTTTCGTATTCCTGGGGCCCACCGGCGTGGGAAAGACGCTTGTCGGAAGGGTGCTTGCGGAATTCATGTTCGGCGACGAAGACGCCATAATACAGATAGACATGTCCGAGTATATGGAGAAGTTCAATGTCTCCCGCCTGGTAGGCGCGCCGCCCGGATACGTGGGTTACGAAGAGGGCGGGCAGCTCACCGAGAAGGTGAGGAGGCGTCCGTATTCCGTCGTCCTTCTGGACGAGATAGAGAAGGCGCATCCTGACGTGTTTAACCTTCTCCTGCAGATGCTGGAAGAGGGGCGCCTGACGGATTCTTTCGGAAGGAAGGTCGACTTCAAGAATACCATAATAATAATGACTTCCAATATCGGCGCGGAGATGCTCAAAAAACAGGGTTCGATAGGGTTCAAATCCCAGAGCGAGGATGTCACCTATCAGTCGATGAAGGAGAGGCTCCTGGACGAGGTCAAGAAGTCCTTTAAACCGGAGTTCCTGAACAGGGTGGACGACATAATCGTCTTCAAGCCCCTTACCAAGCAGGACCTCGACAGGATAGTGGAACTCGAGATAAAAGAGGTTGAGGCCAGGCTTCACGACAAGAAGATAATGATAGAATTGGATAAAGGGGCCAAGGATTTTCTCGTCGAACGCGGATTCGACAAGATATTCGGCGCCAGACCCCTGAAGAGGACCATCCAGAGGTTTCTGGAGGATCCGCTCGCCGAAGAGATAATAAGCGGGCACTTCAAGGATGGGGGAGTGGTGAAGATTACCGCCAAGGCCGACCATCTTCAATTCAAGAACGTCCACGAAGGCGAGGCGCACAAAACGAAGGCAAAATAAAGTTAAACAGTCCGTAGCCGGTAGTCCGTAGTCAGGGAAAAATATGAGTTATAGAAGAAGCAGAAGAAATTATTTGATGATACTCGTCGCGTTATTGCTGACGACTATCCTTGTGTTCGCGCAGGCAAGGCTTGAGGCAATGTCGTCTGTCATTCAGCCCCCCGGCGCCTCCAGCGCCATAACCGCCCGGGATGCGTTGGCGAAGGTCAGCGTAAAATACCTGAAATTAGGCGAGATGGATATCACGGACGGCGAGATAGATTTCGTGAACAGGTCTTTTGATATAAAGACCCGGCTGAACCATGCCGTCATTAAGGGCATGGACATTACGGGTGACGTTATTCTAAAGGGCGCCTTCGAAGACGAACTGCTCAAGTCCGGATCCTTTAAGGACAACCTTTCGCTCGAAGGAAAACTTACCTCGGACAGACTCGTCATAAATAATGTGCCGGTTCATAACGTGAAACTGGTCTTCCGCCTTAAAAGAGGGCTCTTTCATATAGTGGAATTTAACGTCAACGGGAATTTGAGGGTCTACGGGACGGTGTACCTTAAGGGCGAAAACTATCCCATGGACATAACCGTCTTTGCGACAAATATAAATATAGGGCAGGTCCTCTCGGACCTGAAATCGCGCTACATGAGGTCCTATTCGGGCACATTGAACGCCAAGGCCACGCTTAAAGGCCGTGCCGATAGCCCCATCGTCAAAGGCGAGCTTGATATAAAAAACGGTAATATACTCGAGCTCTATTTTAAGAGCATGACCGCCAGGTTCAGCGGCATGGGCCCCATACTGAAGATAGAGGATTCCAGGATCAATAAAGAGTCCGGGGTCATAGTCCTTTCCGGGGACCTCGATATAAGAAACCTGGGCAAGCCGAACGCGTTCGAGGCGATCGACCTGGATGGGGACGAGAAGGATATGTACTTGAGCGAAAACCTTAATATCGGCTTCAAGGACTGCCTTTCTGAAGGGAACGTTGACCCGCGCGATAAGAATAACGAAGTGGAATTTAGGTATAAGATGCACGAAGGGGACAGCCTTAAGTTCCGACTGGGGGACGATGTCGGGTTCTTCGGCCTTGAGCACAAGGAAAAATTTTAACTCATGTTTCAGGCAGGATTTAATCCTGCCCCATAACTTAAAAAGGATCGTATGAAAAGGTTATTGGAAACAATGGGTAAGAATTTCATGGGGTTTGTCAGATATGCGGGGGGCTCCTCCATCCTGCTGGGCCAGACCCTCTTCTGGATGGCGGTCCCGCCTTTAAGGAGGCGGCACATAACGGAACAGATGAACATGATCGGCGTGAACAGCCTCCCCATAACATTTTTGATAAGCCTCTTCACCGGAATGGTCCTGGCGCTACAGAGCGCCTATCAGATGCAGAAGATGTCGGCGGAGATGTATATAGCTTCGCTCGTGGCCCTTTCCATGACAAGGGAGCTGGGTCCGGTGCTTACGGCCCTCATAGTCGCCGGCAGGGTCGGGGCCTCTATCACGGCGGAACTCGGCACGATGAAGGTGACGGAACAGATAGATGCCCTCGAGACGCTGGCCACGAACCCCGTAAAGTATCTCGTGGTGCCCAGATTTCTCGCGCTCATCATCATGCTTCCGCTTTTGAC
>CAZPYQ010000099.1:0-5216 GCA_964590585.1 uncultured Planctomycetia bacterium
ATATATACCCGGCCTCGTCCGTATCTACGATGCCTTTCACAAGCTCCGAATTCGGGCTTATCCCTACCAATACGAAAACGCCATCGCACCTTAGATCCGACTCCTTATTGTCACTGACATTCTTAAGTGTTACGCCTTCGACCCTGGCTTTTCCGGATATCTTCGTAACGACCGAATTCCAGGCGACTTCTATATTATTAGCGGTAAAGACCCTCTCCTGCAGGACCTTGACCGCCCGCAGTTTATCCCGGCGGTGCACGATGGTGACCTTTTTGGCGAACCTTGCGAGTAATAACGCATCGCTTACAGCCGTATCCCCTCCGCCGACCACCACCACTTCTTTATTCTTAAAAAGAGGCCCGTCGCAGGTAGCGCAATACGAGACACCCCTTCCCATAAGTTCTTTTTCGCCCGGAACGTCTAGATGCCTCCAGCTGGCGCCGGTCGAGATTATGACAGCGGAAGCCGTAACCCCTTCGGCCCCCTCTATTATAACTTTAAAAGTTCCTTTTTCAACAATTAATTTTTTGACCTCTGCATTGAGGAGGTTAATACCCAGGTTCTTCGCCTGAAGGATAAATTGCTCCATCAGGTCCTGCCCCTTTACACCTTGAGAAAACCCCGGGAAGTTCTCTATTGTATCCGTAATGAGGACCTGCCCGCCGCATAAGCCCTTTTCTGCCAGAAGCGTCTTCAGGGCGGCCCTACCGGCGTAGATGCCCGCGGTCAGGCCCGCCGGTCCGCCGCCTACTATGACGAGATCGTATCTTGTGTCAGCCATATGTTATCCAAGCTTACCAGATAATTTTAGCGCAGTCAAGAAAATGGTGGGCCCTTCTATGCGGCCGGCTCTTAAGGAAGCGGGTTCGGCTTAGAAATAGGTGGCTCTAAAACGACTACCCTGAAACGCTCTGAACGCAAACGGTCCGACGCCTGCCAGGGCGGGATGATGCCCCTGTCGGATATCTTTACGACATAACGCCTTCCGTCTCTTAAATAAGGCACATATACGACATCTTCCACATGCCTTACACCGCCCAGTTTTACCCCCCGCAGGAAATCGGGGTTATTGCTAAATCTGAACTTCATCGCCTCTTTCAGTCTCTCCTGAGGCATCTTGTCTACGAAGAAATATTCGCCTATCTCGAATATGACGGTAAATAGCCTTAAATCGCTTAACATGGAACGCTTCTTGCCCAAGGAACTCTTTATGGCGTCCTCCTGGAATATGCTGGGCGGGGACAGAGGCGTATAAGATCCGGCAAACGCTTCATTCACGATAGATAGAAGCGCCACGGATACGGCAAAACTCAAAAACCTTTTATTCCTTTGTGGCATAACCTCTTATGAGGTACTGCTACTTTATAGAAACTAAAGTTAACCATTTAACAGTACACTATAAAAAAGCGAAATGCAAATTCCTAATCTAACTATTTTATTCCTAACTATTTAAAATATAAAAAAGTTAAATATTGCCTATTGATTTTTTTAATCTGCTAGGGTAAACTTAGTGTTTGAAGCAAGGAAAAGACTGTATCTTTGAGAGGTTGTTTATATTCAACCGAAAAGGCAAACCATTCGTGAGGATGGGGCGCAAAGCTGTGCATCCCGAATTTCGGGAACGGCAGGCTACCGAAGTTGGACATATTCTGCGTTTCAAACGAAACGCAGGATCATGAGTAGCCATAGCCAGGGTCCCCTGGCTATTTTTTTGCCCTATTCTTGCGAGGGTTTAGGCCGCAACAAGAATGGGGTTTAACATGAAAAGGCTACTCATATCGATAACCAAGAGGCTCGCGATAACATGCGCTGTGATGGGGATATTCCTATATACGGGCGAGATGAGGCCCGCGTATCTGGGCGCGGCCGTAGCGAAGAACCTGTCGCAGAGATTCCAGAAGGGCATGTGTTATGCCACATGGGAGAGCGACCGGTATCTCTCTCCGTATTCGGACAAGGCCCTCGAGGCCCTGGCAGAAACAGGGGCAAACTGCGTAAGTGTGGTCGTCACATGGTACCAAAAAAACGCCCAGGCGCCGCATATCTCGCCTAACGGCAATACCCCTACGGATAAGAGCCTCGTGCACGTCATACAAAAGGCGAGGCAGTTGGGGCTCTCCGTCATGCTGAAACCCCACGTCGACCTCATAGAAACGGCTGACGGCCAGTGGCGCGGCGACATCTTCTTCTATAAAGAAGAGGAGTGGGCGATCTGGTTCGGCGACTACAAAAAATTCATCTTAAGATACGCCAAGCTCGCGGAGAAAAACGGCGTGGACATGCTATGTATAGGCACCGAACTCTCGGGCACCATCGAGCAAAAAGAGAGATGGAAAGACATCATCCGCGCAGTGAGGGGGGTATATGGCGGGCAGATCACATACGCCGCAAACTGGGACAATGAATTCGATAAGGTGGAATTCTGGGACGAACTGGACTACGCCGGTGTGGACGCCTATTTTCCTATGTCTAAAGACGACAAGCCCGATTTCGCGGAACTGAAGAACGCCTGCGATAACTGGGTGGACAAGATAGAGTCCTGGGCAAAACCCCTGGGCAAACCCATACTCTTCACGGAGGTGGGCTACTCGTCTACCCCCAGCGCCTCTTTGAAACCGTGGGAGGAGAAGACCCCCGGCGGCGCGGATACGAAGATACAGGCCAATTGTTACAAGGCCGTCCTTGAGACGGTGTGGGGAAAACAGTGGCTTGCCGGCATATACTGGTGGAAGTGGAACACGAACCCCGACGCCGGAGGAGCGAACAATAAGGGTTTCACGCCCCAGAATAAACCCGCCCAGGAGATCCTGGCCGAGTGGTACAGGAAATAGCCCCGCCCTCATGCATCTCGATACTGCCGGGCCCGGTCATATGATACGTGAGGTCCAGCAACTTAAGGGTGGAGGGCCTGTGCGTTATGACGATGAGTGTCGTATCTTTTGAATAGTCTTTTATGCCGCCTATAATCTTCTCCTCAAGTTCCGTTTCGACCGAAGAGAGCGCTTCATCCAGGATAAGTATCTTCGGTTTTTTTATCAAGGCCCTGGCGATGGCTATGCGCTGTTTTTGCCCCTCCGAGACCTTACAGGCGTTTTCGCCTATAACGGTGTCGTATTTTTGCGGGAGTCTCTCTACGAAACCATCTATAAAGGCGACTCTCGCCGCCTCTCTTACTTCGGAAAGATTAGCGCCCCTTTCGGCGTATCTTATATTGTTCAAGATGGTGTCGTTCCACAGATAAGGCTCCTGCAGGACAACGCCTATCTGCCCGTAAAAGGATTTCGGATTCATATCCGCTATATTCAAGCCGTCTATCAGTATCTTCCCGGAATCCGGCCTGAAGACCCGGAGCATCAGATTAACGATAGTGGTCTTGCCGCACCCCGAGGGGCCCGTAAGGCCTACGCGTGAGCCACCCTTTATGTTAAACGTCAGATCCTTAAGAACGGGCTTATCGGCTTTATATGCGAATGAAACGTTTTTAAATTCTATATCGCCTTTTATAAATACCCCATCCTTAGTGTCGCCGGCTAAAGCGGGATATACCCTGGCGTTTAAAATGGCGTTCAACCTATCGCAGGAGACAGCCCCCAAAGAGATGCTCTGAAAAAATTGCCCCATAGAACCCTGCAACCCGGAAAGCTGGTTCAAATAGATAGTTATAGCGGCAAGGCTGCCCAAGGTCATCGTCCCTTTAATGACCTGGTACCCTCCGTAACAGATTATGAGCCCCAGGCTCAAGCGGTTTATCATGCTGCCGGAGAACGAGCCGAAAACCTCTATCTTTGTGTTCTTTAGGTTGAGCCTTATATTTTTTATCAGACTTCCTATATAGTATTTCTCTTCTTCCTTCTCTTTTCCGAACGCCTTGACAAGGTGCATGTTTGAAAGGACCTCTTTCAACTTTGCGAAGATACCCTGCGAATTCTCCACCCATATCCTGAACATGCCTTTCAAGCGGCGGCTAAAATAGTAAGGTATGATATACAAAAACGGTGTAAGGACAAGCGCCAAGAGAGCCATTTTCCGGCTCAGAAAAAATATTATAAAAAAGATGAATATCGATCTCGGCAGCAAGGATACGGCCTTTGGAAGGACGTCCGTGATAAATCTCGTCATCTGTTCCGTATCATAGCTTATCTTAAAGAGATGCCCGCCCGTAGAGGTCGCCTGGAAAAAGCTATACGGTAGGGCCTGAAAGCGTTTGAATAACTTTCGGTTCAAGTCGAGGTTTACACGCAGTCTTATATACCTATTTATATAATTTTCCAATCCGCTCGCGGCGCCGCTTAAAAGAAATATGCCTCCTCCCGCTAAAATAAGAACAATAAATAACTTAAGATCCCTTGCGCCATAGACCTTATCTATGACGAGTTTCGCCAGATAGGGGTTGATGAGGCCCAGGATAACGCCTATGCCGCTTAGAGATAATACCGCTACCTCTTTCTTCCAATACGGCAGTATATATTTAAACAATTTAATGTACCTCATTTCGCCGCCATCGCTTTCTCCAGCATCTCCTGCCGCGCGTGCGCCACCTCGCAGAAATATTCGACCGGCCTGTCGAGCTCTCCGGTCTCCAGGTGCGCGTGCGCCGGGCACCAGAGGCAGAGGTTTATTATGGGGCATTTCCGGCACCGATCAAGAAACTCTTTGGTATTTGAACGCGTATCCCGCACCTTTGGCACGAAATTTTGCCGCGCATCGGCGAGAGACCCTTTTTTAAGATCATACACCATATCCGGATGCCAGAGCGACGGACATAGGCGAAATAGGCCGTCGTAACTTACGGTGAAATCGCCTTTGCCCGCGCCGCAATGAAAGAGATGATTGCACCGCACACACTCCTTCTCAGGCACAATAAGCCTATCGCAGTTCTTTTCCAGAGCCCCATAACGTTTGGGGTCGGACATTTCCAATCCGACTATCTCTTCCGGGTAAAGCCTTTCTTTTTTTATTTCTTCGTTTCTCTTAATGTCCCCGTCAAAACGAAGATTTAAAAACGGGTCGAAGCGGAAATAATCTTTTGTGTGGTTTTGGCAAAACCGTGCTATCTTTTGGATCTCATGGAGATTGGAGCGTAGCGCCATCGCCTTGAAACGCGTCTTTACATTATTCTCGATAAGGAGGCGAAGCCCTCGCATGAAGGCACCGAACGATCCGGGTTTCCTTGTCACCTTTTCGTAAGTATCTTTAGTCACACCGTAGACCGTGCC
>CAZPYQ010000100.1:0-5046 GCA_964590585.1 uncultured Planctomycetia bacterium
TGCTTAAGATGTGCGCCAGTATATGGTTCACGCCTATTAGCGGGACGCCGAGCGCATAACTGACCGCCTTGGCCATCGCGACGCCGATAAGAAGCGCGCCTACCAGGCCCGGCCCTCTCGTCACCGCGACGAGCTCCATGTCCTTCAGGGCCTTCTTCGATTCCTTAAGCGCGGAGGCCAGTACATGGCCTATGTATTCCACATGATACCGCGACGCTATCTCCGGGACGACTCCGCCGTACTTCGAATGCAACCTTATACTGGATGTCACGCAGTTCGCCAGGACCTTCCGGCCGTCCGTTACGGCGACCGACGTCTCGTCGCAGGAGCTTTCGATGCCCAGGGTCAGCATATCACCTCACCAGCTCCTTTACCTTCACGAAGCGTATCCCCTCCCTCTCGAGTTCCGGCAGGGCCCGGTTCAAGGCCCTTACCGTCATTTTCCTGTCATGGCCTATAGCGATGCAAGAGCCTGTCGAGAACGCGATCTCCTTAACCTCAAGCAGCCTCTCCCTGATATATTCCTCGTCGGATTCATTATCAAGAAATACGTCGCGGCGGGCAAACGGTATGCCGACCTTGAGCGCTACTTCGGCGCAACATGAATCGTCCGTCACGAGGCTGTCCAGGAAGAAGAGCCCCTTTGGCTTTAATGCCTTAAATATCGTTTCCATGAGCGCGGGTTCTTCCGTAGACTTAGAACCCATGTGGTTCGATACGCCTACGGCATCCGGAACGCTCTCTAGGTCTCTTTCTATCCTCCTCAATATCTCCTCTTTCGGAAGCCGTGAATTTATCGAGTTGGCCTCCTCTCTGACGTCCTTCCTGTGCGGCTCAAGAGGTAGGTGCAGGATCACCTCATAGCCTCTCGAGGCGGCCTCCCCTGAAACTACAGAAGAATATCGTAAGTTCGGCAATACCGAAAACGTCACCGGTATGCGCATGGCGAATAGCGCCTCAAGGTTGGTTGTATTGTTCCCGAAATCGTCCAATACTATCGCGACCTTCGGGCTCTTAAAGGCCTCCTTCTTAGGCGCCGCTGGACGAGGCGCGGCGGCTTTTCGCCCGGCCTTGAACCGCATCGACATTATATTCATGCCCTTGAAAGAGACGGTGTATAAGACACCCCCCGCCTGCTTCGTCACGGCATAGCCGCGCCTTGCCGGCTTAAAGGCAGTGCGCTTCAATCTCTCATCCAGCGCACTTGTAAGTTTCTTTATGTCGATATCGCCTACGAAGTATTCCCGCGATACCCTTCGGTATTTCCTCATGCCGCTTGACGCCGCGCCATGAGACTCCAGCGACATATCTCTGCGGCTTATGCCGAATTTTTCAAAGACCGGCCTTATGGCAGCGTCCAACGCCTCCGTCTTGTCCACGACTGCCGTAACGCTTTTAAAGCAGATCAAAAAAACGACGCAAGCCGCCGCGAATATGATGCCGATCAATGCGGCGGGCGACCTCAAATCCGGAAATCGCATCTAAACCTTTACCCGCCAGACTCTCTAACGGGGTTTATCTTTTTATAGGCCTTTATGCCTTTTATGATATCTATCGCCCTATCCAGCTGGCTATCCCGCAATTCTTCTTTCTCTTCTCCGTCCTCCGTAGCCTTTACTCTTTTATCCTCCACCCTGTCGAATATCTCGTCCTTCGTCGATCTGGGCTCGCCGCGGTACACATCCTGCTCCACCGCCACATCCGGTATTATCCCCTCTCCGCGTATGGACCTTCCGCTCGGGGTGTAATAAGAGGCGGTAGTGAGCCTCAGGGCGGAGCCGTCTTTAAGGGGGATAACGGTCTGGACGGACCCTTTGCCGTATGACTTCTCCCCGACCACGACGCCGCGCTTATTGTCCTGTATGGCGCCGGCGACTATCTCCGAGGCGCTTGCCGAACCTTCGTTTATGAGGGCCACGAGGGGAAAGTCCAGGTACGGCGCCTTGCACTTGGATTTGAATTCCAGGTTCTGGTTGGTTATCCTGGATTTGGTGGAAACGATGAGGGCGCCTTCCGGCAAAAATTTCTCGGCTATGACGGCTGCTATATCCAAAAGCCCCCCTGGATTGTTCCTTAAGTCCAGTATGAGCGAATCCATCCCTTCACTATTGAGTTTCGCCAGGGCCTTTTCCAGGTCGACGGCGGTATTCTCCTGAAATTCGATAAGCCGTATATATCCGATCCTGTCGCCCAGGATGGAGGCCTTTTTTACGCTCTCTATCTTGACGATATCCCTTTTAAGCGACAATTCCAATATCTTTTCCTCTTTCTCGCGCCAGACGGTTATGTTCACGACCGTCCCTGGCTCGCCGCGAAGAAGCTTGACGCTGTCGTCCAGGGTCAGTTTCTTTGTAAGTTTTCCGTCCACCTTGACGACCCTGTCGCCGGCCATGACGCCGGCCTTGTCCGCGGGCGACCCCGCTATGGGCGCTATGACCGTAAGGATACCGTCTTTAAGGCCTATCTCTACACCTATCCCTCCGAACTCGCCCTTCACCTCATCCTTTATCGCCTTATGTTCCTCGGGATCCATGAATTGGCTGTAGTCGTCGAGCGACGAGAGCATGCCGCGGAGGGCGCCGTAGACGAGTTTTTTCGAATCCGCCTCATCGACATAATCGGAACGCACGGTGCTCAAAGATTCCGCGAACAGCTCCACATTGCCGTAGAGGTCGTCTTTTACGGGTTCCTTCGCCTCTTTTTGCGGCTGGGCCCCGATCGTAGCGGCCAGGAGAACAAATATAACAACCAAAATACCGCGTCTCATCTTCACCTTGTAATGCCCCCTTATTTTTGCAACAGTTTCTGCAGGATATCCCCCGCGAGCGCCGGGTTCGCCTTGCCCTTCGTCTCCTTCATGACCTGACCCATGAGGTAGGTATAGGCGTTCTTCTTCCCCGCCCTGTAGTCATCGACAGACTTACCGTTTTTCTCAATCACAGACCTTACGGTCTTTTCGAGTTCGCCCGAATCGCTTATCTGGAACATGCCCTTTGCCTTCACTATCTCTAAAGGGGGTCTTTTCGAATCTATCATCTCGAGGAATACGTCCTTCGCTATCTTGCCGCTTATCGCGCCGGAGTCTATCATCTTTATAAGTTCCACCAGATCCGCGGCCTTTACGCCGAGGCCGGTTATATCGACTTTTCTCGTGTTCATCTGGCTTAAGGCTTCACCCATTATCCAATTGACCAGGATCTTCGGCTTATCGTAGAGCCCGGCGCATTCTTCAAAATAATCCGCCAGCATCTTGTCGCTTATAAGGACATTCGTATCGTAATCCGAAATGGCGAATCTCTCCTTGAGGCGCCTTGCCCTTGCCTCGGGAAGTTCCGGCAACGTCTTTCTTACCTCCTCTACCGTGGAACCGGAGACTACGAATGGAACGAGGTCCGGTTCCGGAAAGTACCTGTAATCATGCGCCTCTTCCTTCCGGCGCATGGAGGTCGTGACCGCCTTATCGACGTCCCACAGGCGCGTCTCCTGGACTATCTCCTCTCCGCTCGAGGCCGATTCCATCTGCCTCGTAACCTCGTAATCGAGCGCGGCCTTCACCCACCTGAACGAGTTCATGTTCTTAAGTTCCACTTTTACCCCGAGCGCCTTTTCGCCCTTCGGCCTTACGGAAATGTTCGCGTCGCACCGGAGGCTGCCCTTCTCCATGTCGCAGGTGGAGACATCCAGATATTCCAGGATGGCCTTAAGTTTAGCGAGATAATCATACGCCTCCTGCGGGGAGCCCAGGTCCGGCTCCGTCACTATCTCCAGAAGCGGGACGCCGGCCCGGTTGTAATCGACCAGGCTGGATTCTCCGGCCGTCTCGTGGATAAGTTTGCCGGCGTCTTCCTCCAAATGCACCCTCTTTATCCGTATCTTCTTTACCGCGTTATCCGAAATTATGCTCACCGATCCGTTATAGGCGAGCGGTTTATCAAACTGCGATATCTG
The DNA here is from genome assembly GCA_964590585.1 of uncultured Planctomycetia bacterium. Taxonomy (GTDB): domain Bacteria; phylum Omnitrophota; class Gorgyraeia; order 2-01-FULL-45-10; family JAHFGN01; genus CAZPYQ01. Next base: position 3,949 of record CAZPYQ010000100.1, read on the forward strand.
GAAGTTCTTCGGCAGGTCCGGATAGTAATAGTTCTTCCTGTCGAATTTGACGTTCTTCTGCGCTTCACATCCAAGCGCGAGCGCCACTTTTATCGCGCGGATAAACGCCTCCTCGTTCAACGCCGGAAGCGCGCCGGGGAAGCCGAGGCAGACGGGACAGGTTTGCGAATTAGGGCTGTTCCCGAATTCCGTCGAACATCCGCAGAAGGCCTTTGTCTTTGTAGAAAGCTGCAGGTGCACCTCTAATCCTATGACCGGTTCGTATTCCATTTTAGATCTTAGGCCTCTTCCTGTGCCATTCTGTATTCGTTTCATAGGTGTACGCCGCCCTGAATATGGCCTCCTCGCCGAATGGCCTGGCGAGGATCTGCAGCCCTATGGGAAGGCCGGATCAGGTGAATCAGCAGGGTATCGACATGCCAGGGATACCGGCGAGGTTAGCCGGTATGGTGAATATGTCCGACAGATACATGCTTAATGGGTCCTCGAGTTTTTCGCCTATCCTGAAGGCGGCTGTCGGCGCGGTCGGCGTGATGATGCAGTCGACGGACTCGAAGGCCCTGTCGAAGTCCTCTTTTATCTTCGTCCTCACCTTCTGCGCTTTTAGGTAGTAAGCCTCGTAGTAACCGCTCGATAGGACATAAGTCCCCAGGAGTATCCTCCTCTTCGCCTCGCCTCCGAACCCTTCGGAGCGCGTCCGGACATACATATCGACGAGGTCCTTATTGGACTTTGCCCTGAAACCATACTGCACCCCGTCGAACCTCGCGAGGTTGGAACTCGCCTCGGCCGGGGCCACTATGTAGTACGTGCTCACGGCATATTCGGTGTGCGGAAGGCTTATATCCTTTATCTCGGCGCCCAACCCCTTCAGGAGGGCTATCGCCTCCGATACCGCCTTCGCGACATCCTTATCAATGCCGGCGATGAAATATTCCTTAGGCACGCCGAGCCTCATTCCTTTGACATCGTCGGCCAGGGATTTGGTGTAGTCCGGCACCGGCACATCTACCGAAGTCGAATCCATCTCATCATAGCCGGCTATAGTTTTCAGAAGTAGCGCCGCGTCGGCGACGTCTTTCGTAATAGGACCTATCT
>CAZPYQ010000101.1:0-5023 GCA_964590585.1 uncultured Planctomycetia bacterium
GACGAAACTCGATATAGTCGCCTCCAAGATAGCGCAGGTATCGCGCGAACTCGCCGAGGAGCATTACCGGCTCCTGAAGGACAAACCCTTCTACGCGGAGCTCATAAAGTACATAATGGGCGACTATCATAAGAGAAAGGTCATGGCGCTCATATATTGGGGGGATGACGCGATAGCGAAGGTGCGGACGATATGCGGCGCGACCAACCCCGAAGAAGCGGACCCCGTTTCCATAAGGGGGTCATACGGCAGGATTACGACGAAGGGTGTCTACGAGAACGTGATTCACGCCTCTACCAACGAGGAAGAAGCCGAGCGCGAGATAAAGCTCTGGTTCCGGCCGGACGAGATAATCTTGGATCTGTATCCCTCCAAAAAAGTTAAGAAGGTTTCCGAAGAGCGCGTATGGGTTTAAAGGGCGCTACCACAAATATAGGTCCCGCAAAACGGCTGGATGGCAAAACGAGTGGCGCTTAAGGTGTTTTGCGGGATCAATTCGCCCCAGCTTGCATAACGAGCGAGACCCCGAAATTTCGGGGCGGGCTCATTGGAGTATCCGATGATAAAATCAATGACAGGTTTTGGAAGGTGGAAAGCCGGTTTTAAAGGCGGCGCCATAACCATAGAGATAAAGACGGTCAATCACAAATTTTTCGAAATGACGGCAAAGCTGCCGAATCACATTTCGACGTTTGAAGAGAAGATAAAAGAGATACTTCAGAAGAGGATAAAAAGGGGCAAGGTGAACCTGATCTTAAGCTATGACGGCGCTATAGACAAGCATGAAAGGGTGAGTTTCAACGAACCACTGGCGCGGAATTATTATAATGCGCTCATGAAGCTCAAGAAGAAACTCGGCGTGACAGGCGAGATGGTCGTCGATGACCTCATCCTCCTGCCGGGCGTCCTGAACTACGAGGTAAGAGAGGAGAGCCTTATAAAGCTCTGGCCCAGGATAAAAGATGCGCTGGATAAGGCGTTGGGCAGGCTTGTCTATGAGAGGATGAAGGAGGGGGCCGCCTTGCATAGGGATCTCGCCAAAAGGGCCAGGCGCATAAAGAAGATGCTGGCGGCTATCGCGAAAAGGGCGGATCTAAATATCGGCGAATATAAGAAAAGGTTTGACCAGAGGGTCAAAGAGCTGTCAGGCGGCCAGGAGCTGGATACCGGCAGGCTCGAGATGGAGGCGGCGATATTCGCCAAGAACTGCGATGTCTCCGAAGAGATCACGCGTCTTGCGAGCCACCTCGCGAACTTCGGGAAGACCATATCCGGGGACGGCGAAGCGGGCAAGAAGCTCGATTTTATCGCGCAGGAACTTCACAGGGAGATAAATACCATAGGCGCCAAGGCGAGCGATTTCAAAATCTCGAAGAACGTCATCGAAATAAAAAGCGAAATAGAGAAGATAAGGGAGCAGGTGAAGAACATAGAGTGAAAACGGGAAACGGGAAACGGGAAACGGGAAAGATATTTGTAATATCGGCGCCGAGCGGCTGCGGGAAGACGACGCTATTGAAGCGGCTCTTAAAGGACAAAAGTTTGCGTCTGGTGCATTCCGTTTCCATGACCTCCAGACCGCCCCGCGGGGATGAGAGGAACGGCCTGGATTATCATTTCGTCTCCGAGGGTCTCTTCAGAGGTAAGATAAAAAAAGGATCTTTTTTGGAATGGGAGGAGAACTTCGGCAATCTGTACGGCACGCCCAGGGAATTTGTTGAGAGCGCCTTTAAAAAAAAGAAGAACGTCCTTTTAAGCATAGACGTAAAAGGGGCGATGAATATAAGAAGCGCTTACCCCGAAAAGACGGTCCTCATCTTTATACTTCCGCCGTCTCTCAAGGCCCTTAAAGAACGGCTCAAAAAAAGAAAGACCGACGATGAATACGTCATCTCCGAACGCCTCAGGATAGCCAGGAAAGAGATGGGGTATAAGGAAAGGTATGACTATTCTGTCGTAAACGATAATCTCGGAAAGGCGTACGAACGGCTTAAAGAGATCATCCTTTCGGAACTGAAACATTAAAAAAATAAAAGGAGACATATGCCATATCTTTGGCGGGATGAATTAGTGAGAAAGACGGGAAGCGTCTATAAATTGGTCACCCTCGCCTCGCGCAGGGCAGTCGAGTTGAACGAGGGGGCGCAGAAACTGGTCGAAAGCGCCTCCGGCGAGAAGATGATAAATATCGCGCTTAAAGAGATCCTGGAAGGCAAGATCACGCTGAAAATAAAAGAGGCGAAGTGACCAGGAAAGAGATAATACTCGGAATTACCGGAAGCATAGCCGCCTACAAGGCGTGCGATATAACGGGCCTCCTCAAGAAGGAGGGCTTCGGGGTAATACCGATACTTACGAAAGAAGCTGCGGAGTTCATAACGCCCCTTACGCTGGAAACGCTCGCCTGCGGGAGGGCCTTTACAGGCATGTTCGAGCCGCCTGAAGAATGGGACCCTCTGCATGTCTCCCTAGCGGACAGGGCAAGCCTTATACTTATAGCTCCGGCCACAGCTAACGTTATAGGCAAGCTTGCCAGCGGCGTGTGCGACGACCTTTTGACATGCGTTGTGTTCGCGTCGGACAAGCCCGTGCTTATAGCGCCTGCGATGAACGACAGGATGTACCGGCACGAAATCGTTCAGGGGAATATCGCCGAACTCAAGAAGATAGGCTACAAGTTCATAGGCCCCGTCAAGGGCCATCTCGCCTGCGGCCGGGAGGGCATCGGCCGTCTCGCTCCGTCGGAGGAGATAGTCGCCCAGGTAAAACGGCTTCTTAAATGAACGAACGAATCCCAGAAGGCGCACGAACGCGGAGACGCCGTCTTCGCATATTGGTCACCGCCGGGCCCACCAGAGAGAAGATAGATCCCGTAAGGTTCGTCTCGAATTATTCCACCGGAAGGATGGGTTATGAAATGGCGCGCCAGGCGAGCGCCGGCGGCCATTCAGTCACCCTGGTAAGCGGGCCGGTCTCTATTGCCCGGCCAAAAGGCATAAAGGTGATCACGGTGGAAAGCGCCATCGAGATGAGACGTGTTGTGCTGAAAGAGCTGAAATGCTGCGATATTCTGATAATGGCGGCGGCCGTAAGCGACTGGCGGCCGGCGGACGTAAAGGTGAACAAGATCAAGAGAAGAGACCACGGACCACGGACCACGGACCACGGACTGGCCTCTATAAAACTGATCGAGAACCCGGACATACTTCTGGAGGCCGGAAAAAGGAAAGGCAAAAGGCTTCTCGTAGGCTTCGCCCTTGAGACAGAGGACCTGACCAGAAACGCGATGAAGAAACTGAAGGCGAAGGGTCTGGATATTGTAATAGCCAACAAGCTCTCTAAAAAGGCGACCGTCTTCGGCGACTGCAAGACGGATTTTTTGATAATAGACAGGTATGGCCGTATTTCAACGTGCAAGGATTGCTCAAAACCCGAGCTCGCCAGGCGCATAATTGACAAAGTAGAGGCCTTGTGTTATATTAACTTTTAATTAGGATATTATCTTATGATTAGTCGATACCAAAGAGGCGTTACAGTAGCGGAGCTTCTGGTGGTGGTGTTGGTGGTAGGGGCCTTTGTGCTTGCCCTTAGCCCGTTCGTCCGGAAAGCCAGGGAGCGCGCCTACAGGACGGAGTGCGCGAACAACCTAAGGCATATCAGCGTGGCGCTCCATAAATATGCCCTGGACCATAACGACTCTTTTCCGGCAGTTTCGAGCATGTCGGAATTGGCGAGTGTCCTGACCGACCCGAATACGATGTATGCGGAAGACCTTTCCATATTTGTGTGCCCAAGCACCGGACATAAGAAGGCCATGCCGGATAAGAGCGGTAAATTTAAAAATATAGGCTACATGTATGTAAGCGGCCTGAAGGCGACTTCCAGCCCGTCGATGCCGGTATGCGCCGACAGGGTCGCAGGGAGCGCGCTGTCAGAAAGGGATAATCACGGACGCCACGGCATAAACGTCCTGTATGTAAACGGGGATGTCAAATGGGTCGCGGCCGTTCCGGGCGGAAAGTGGATAAAAGATTGATCCCGAACGACACCTTCTTAAAAGGTATCTTTCGGGGTTTGTTTTTTCATGCGGGCGCATTTTTTGACGCCACCTCAGCGCCAAATACGCTTCGCAAATTTGGCGCGGTAGCCAAGTGGTAAGGCAGGAGTCTGCAAAACTCCTATTCAGCGGTTCAATTCCGCTCCGCGCCTCCATCCCGCCGAAGGCGGGATGATCCTGAAGCACGCCATGAAGCGTGACGGATAGGAGCGCTTCAGGCGCAGCGAAGGACCTTAAGTAATATTTAGCGATTTCGGGCAGCTAGCTCAGCTTGGTTAGAGCACTACGTTGACATCGTAGGGGTCACAGGTTCGAGTCCTGTGCTGCCCACCATCCCGCCGAAGGCGGGATGATCCTGAAGCGGCGTTAAGAAGCCCGAGCGATTAGCGAGGACTTTAGCCGCTGAAGGACCTTTGATGGAGCAGGAATATAGAAATAAGTTCGGGCGGAGGGCTAGAAGCAAAAAGTTTGGAGGTCGCCGGGATGGCGAAATTGGCAGACGCAAGGGATTTAAAATCCCTCGTTCGCAAGAACATGTCGGTTCGACCCCGACTCCCGGCACCATCCCGCATATGCGGGATGATCCTGAAGCAAGCCATGAAATGCGAGCGGATAGCGAGCATTTCAGGCGACGCGAAGGACCTTTGCTGAGTAGACGATTAAAGGACAACTCGTATGGATCTCGAAACATTACGACATTCTACTTCACACGTGCTGGCGCAGGCGGTGAAAGGCCTGTGGCCCGAGACTAAGCTCGGCATCGGCCCCGCTATCGAAGAGGGGTTCTATTACGATTTCGACAGACAAGCGCCGTTTACGCCGGAGGATCTCGCTAAGATAGAAGCGCGGATGTCGGAGATAATAAAGAAGGACCTTAAATTCTCTCGCGAAGAACTTGACAAGAAAGACGCCGTAAAACTCTTTCAAAAGATGGGTGAGAAATACAAGGTGGAGCTCTTAAGCGAG
>CAZPYQ010000102.1:0-4896 GCA_964590585.1 uncultured Planctomycetia bacterium
ATATAATACCAAAGTATACCTTGAGAACCCACCCATGTCAAGTAACGTCACTATATCTTGAACGGCATTTTAGCGGCATAAGAAACCAGAAGCCAGTAACCAGAAAAGTTTTTCTGGTTACTGTACTCTGGTTTCTGGTTACTTAAGGATAAAAAGGAGTTCGGGTTTATGACCATCGCCAATACATATTGAATTCTACCCCTTTTTAAGTTATACTATTAATCCGAGTTTAAACCCGCGCGCAAAAGAGGAGTCTTTATGGAAAAGGTCCCGGTATCCGTAGTCGTCATAACCCGCAACGAAGAAGAGAATATCGAGGCGTGCCTTGAAAGTGCCGCCTTCGCGGATGAGATCGTAGTCCTCGACGATAATAGCTCCGACCGCACGGTAGAGATAGCGAAGAGGTTCACGGATAATGTCGCGTCCCGCCGCATGGATATCGAGGGGACGCACCGCAACTACGCCTATTCCAAAGCGAAGAATAAATGGGTATTGAGCCTCGACGCGGATGAACGCGTAACCAGGGAGCTCGCGGAAGAGATAAGGCTCATCCTCATGACCGAGCCGATCCATAAGGCATACTCCGTCCCCATACGCACCTATATCGGGAAACGCTGGATAAGGCACGGCGGATGGTACCCGGCGCCCAAGGTCCGGCTCTTTGACCGGAATAACTTCAGGTACGAGGACGCCGAGGTCCATCCCGTGGCGCTTATAAACGGCACGTGCGGCCATCTCAAAAACGACATCATACACTATTCATACAGGGATTTTCACGAATTCTTCTCCTCCCTGAACAACCAGACCACCCTTGAGGCGCGGAAATGGTTCAGGGAAAGGCGAAAGATCGGGTTCTTAAAGATGTACCGGAAATTCGTGGACAGGTTCCTCAAGGCGTATATCCTCAAACAGGGCTTCAGGGACGGCTTCCTCGGGTTGATGGCCGCCTATGCCAACGGCATGTACCAGGTGATGAGTTACGCCAAATACTGGGAGATGCTCCGCAACGAATCCTCGGAAAAAGGATGAACCGCGCAAAAATAGCCGCAGCCGTATTCGCCGCCTGGCTCATCATCTGGGCCATCTATCTCATCCGGCCGTATATCAAAAAGGATCTTTACGGGGAGTACTCCTCGCTCTTTAACCGGCCCCTTGAAGGTAAACGGGCGCTGATTACCGGCGAGAGGCTGTATGAGTTTATCCTGTTCTGCGATAAGGCGATGCCGGCAGGCTCATCGTACGATATCGCCGGCCTTGAAAAAGAGCCTCTCGATGAGCGACGGGCCGTATACTACCTATACCCCCATCTTAAAAGGCCGGATGACCCGGATTACATACTCGTATATGACCTGGAAGGATTCGCCCGCGGCGGTTATGTCCCGTACAGGCGATTAGACCAGACGCGGCGCATCATTAAGAGGGAGGGGCCGTGATGGAAATTATTCGGCTCATCCTGTGGTTCGGTTTTACCGTAATAACCGGATATAGCGCTATCACAATAGTAACGTTGGGGCGAATATTTTTCCCGCCCGCATCGCGGATCGCCCTGTCCTACATAACCGGCGTCGGCATCATCTCGCTTGAGATGACGGCGCTTTCATGGGCCGGCATCCGGTTTTCCGCGTGTTCCCTCGTTACCGGCGTCATTCCGATTGTCCTGGGCGCTGTCATTATTGCGCGCACGAGGCGTGGGACAGTTGATAGCGCCTCCGCGAGTATCGCCGCAACAGGTTTTACGGCATTAGAAAAGTTTCTTGTGGCGGCTATAATATTCGAAGTCACATACGCCTTCTTCAGGGCGCTCATAAAACCCATAGAGTCATACGACTCCGTCGCCATATACGCGTTTAATTCAAAGATATTTTACCTGGAGGGCAGGATACCGGCGAATTTCGTAAACGCTTTCAAGGGCATCGTCCCTCATCCTGACTACCCCCTTCTCGTCCCGCTCGCGGAAACGTCATTATATACTTTCGTTGGGTCTCTAAATGACCAGCTCGTAAAGGTCATCTACCCGCTCTTTTATCTCGCCATCATAGTCATATTTTACAATGCCGCAAGAAGGATAGCGGACCGCCGGATGTCGCTCGTATTCGCGTTCCTGGTGGCCTCTACCCCGCAGATTAAGGACCATGCGGCGATGGGCTACGCCGATCTGTCCCTTACGGCGTATTTTTTCTCTGGATTTCTGTGTTTATTTTTGTGGATGCGCCAAAAAGAGGCGGGTCTACTATGGCTGTCGTTTTTCCTGTCAGCGCTGGCTGTCTGGACAAAGGCGGAGGGGTTCCTTCTCTGCGGCGTCAACGCATCCGCCATGTCCGTATACCTGATATCGGCCGACGGGAAGGGCCGGCGCGCCTCAGGCGGGGCATATATAATCGCGTTAATATCTCTTCTTGGCGCCGTCCTGGCCTTAAGGTCACTGCTGGGGCTGCCGTTCCACGGTGATTTCGAGGTCCGCGGCGGGCTTTCGGTTGGAAGCATTCCGGAATACTTTAGACGCGTACCGGCCATACTATATGAATATCAGAGGGAGTTCTTCGGCCCTAAAAAATGGAACATCATATGGATGATATTCCTCTTTCTTTTTTTCAAGAACCTTCGCGTCGCGTTCGGCAGGGATCTAAGGCCGGTCACGTCGGCCATACTCTTAGCCCTAGCCCTCTACGGCGGCATCTTCCTCGTGACGCCCCTTGACCTTTCATGGCACCTCGGCAGCTTAAACCGCCTCATGCTCCACATCCTGCCGGTTGTCGCCATGTGGATCGCCCTCATATGCCGGGAAAAGGGGATACGGATTTAAGCATGTGAATGAAATGTCCGCCTGTTTTCAAGGCGGACATTTCGCTTTCCCTGGAGTGAAACTTAACGCGGCTATGCCGCGCTCTAACCCATTATTTCTTCTTTCCTATCATGAAGTAGAGGATCATGCCTATCAAAGGCAGTACGAGGACCAATATGACCCAGAGCGCCTTCTTGCCCGTGGTCATGGAACTCTTTACCGCATCGACTATGGCGATGATATCCAGCACCAATACTACAAGCCCTAACAATGCTCCCATATCGGCCACCTCCTTTTTTTGTTAACCATATTTATTCTTAAAGGCCCTTCTTAAGCTTTCTGGCCTCTTTTTCTGCCAGGCGTTTCGCCTTAGCGGCCTCTTTCTCGGCCTTCTTCGCCTCTTTTTCTGCCAGGCGCTTCGCCTTTTCGGCCTCCTTCGCGGCCTTCATCGCTTCATTATCCTTAGCGCCTTCGGTCCTTTTGAACCTTGCCCTCTCATTGGCGCGTTCATAGGCCTTCTTGCTGGGATTAGGGCCGCCCTTCGCTTCATTCTTTGCGAATAGAGGCATGGCCACGCTCATAAAAAAGATGGCCGCCACCGCGTACACCGCTACCTTTTTTACCATTGCCGCCCCCTTTTATTTAGCCTGCTTCTTCTTCAGGCTGTTAAGCCCTTTCACCACCAAAAAGATGGAGAAGGCTATGATAATAAAATCGATAACCGTATTTATGAATTGCCCATAATTAAGCGTCACTGCCGGGGTATTCATGGTCTCCGCCTTGAGGACCAGTTTAAGGGCCTTGAAATCTACCCCGCCGAGCAAAAGGCCTATGGGCGGCATTATGACGTCGCTTACAAGGGAGCTCACTATCTTTCCGAATCCGGCGCCTATCACTATGCCTACCGCCATGTCTATCGCGTTGCCTTTAACGGCAAACTCCTGGAACTCTTTTATTATGGACACTCTCCACCTCCTTTTATATAAATATAAAACCTGTAAACTACCGGGCGGGGGCGGATGCCTCTTCGCCTTCGCCCGTCATCACCTTTACGCCTTTTATGATATCACTTAAGGTCGTGGCGGCCTTCGGCTCTTGAGCGGCCTGGCCGCCTTGAGCCTCCTCTTTTGGCCCCATCGTCTTCTTAAGAAGGTCTGTGACCATCTCCTGGCCTTTTTGAAGCGCGACCTTCGTGCCTATATATTGTAAATCGGGCGCAATGGAAAAACTTCCGCCGGACGCCTTGAATGAAACTGGAAACTTTATTATATTATTCCGGTCGGCCAGATACTGCGTCTCCGGCACAGCCCTGATTATACCATCCGAAAGGGCCTTAGCAAAGCTTATTGTGCCGCTGCCGGTAAGTTCGCCGGTAAGGGAGAGGGCCGCTATGCCTTTCATATCGGCGAAGTCCGTCTCCAGGCTAAGGTCGGGGAGGGCGGCGATGCCGTCTTTTATGGTTATGGACTGGCGTATCGGTTTAAGCAACGTATACTTCCGGCTCATGGCCTCCGAAACCGCCGCCGGCACGAACCCGCCCAGGATATCGACCAGCCCGGGGAAGACCGCTATCGCGCCGAGGCTCTGGCTTATGAGATTAGTATCAAGGATGACGCCGTTATCCAATGTGAATGTCCCTGTGCCGGAAAGGGTCTTCAATACGGCCTCCTGGGAAGAGCCGGACATGGTCGTATCCAGCGACAGCCCTATCTTGCCGTCCAGATACTGCTTCCCTCCGTACATGGACGATAGGAAATCTTTTACCGCGGGTATCTCCGCGTTCATCTTGAGGGCTGTCCGGGGAACGGCGAAGACGCCGCTTATGTCGGCGGAACCATTGAGTGTGGCGCTGGCGAGGCGCGCGGAGAAGGATTTAACGGATATCCTGTCGTCCGAAACCGACGCCGAGAGGTTTATGCCTTCTATGGGCGGCTTTAAAGCGGAAAGCGATACCCTGCCGTCACTAAACGTCATGGCCGCCGAGAGCTTTTCTATCTTGCTACCGGCAACCCTCAATTCGTCCACTTTTGCCTTTAAGAGCCCGCCCGTTCCGTCCTTTAACTGTTCAACTTCAGACCTAGTGGACACGGAAGGCTTTGTTTTTAGTTTGTAGT
>CAZPYQ010000103.1:0-4893 GCA_964590585.1 uncultured Planctomycetia bacterium
GGTTATGGGTTTTAGGGTTGTTAGTTTTATTGTTTTTAGGATTTGGTGTATAATTGTTTTGACCGGAGGTGGGTATGAATGATTCTGATATGGTCTTTAGCTTGCGAAAGAGGATCTTTGAAGATTGGCGCCTGAAGCAACTGACATGGCAGGAGGTAAAAGCCAAGTATGGCTTCTCCAAGAAATGGTTCTATAAGTGGCGCGAGAGATTCTCACGTTATGGTGACGCTGGCCTGAAGAACGTAGTTAAGAAGAAGCCCATCATGCCCAATCGCCTGGCATGGGATCAGGGCTTAAGGATATTAGACTACATGTATGATCACCCGACCCATGGGCCGGACAGGATCGGTCGGGAACAGGTCCCCCCTGTATCAGGACACGCTGTGTGGAACTATCTTGTAAAAGAGAATCTGAATACTCGCCGTAAACGCAGACTTTGGGCTCAGGCTCAAGGCAAAAGCGTACTAACCCAGAAGGAGAAACAACATATGCAGGCTAAATTTAATCATGTAGAGGCTAAGCAAGCGGGTGAATTGGTTGGAATGGACACGTTTGTCGTCTGTGTCAAGGGATTAGGTAAATTATGTCAATATACGGCCTGTGACAACTATTCAAGCTACGGGTGGGCTAAAGTATATACTCAGAAGACGGCTGATAACGCCGTAGACTTCTTCGTGAACCATATGTTCAATAATACTCCGTCTTTTAAGATTAAAAGGGTCTTAACCGACCAGGGTGTTGAGTTCTACTCGGCCAGGCATAAGAACGATTACAGCTACTTCCATAGAATCCTGGCCAGGTGCGGCGTTGAACATAACGTGACAAAGAAGGCTCATCCATGGACCAATGGCTATGCCGAGAGGCTCAATCAGACTATATGGCAGGAGTTCTATCTTTGCATGTTGCCGAAGCCTTACACAACACTCGAGCAGCTTAATAATGATTTACAGAAATTCATGGCAGAATATAACTTTAAGAGGCGTCATACGGGGTACAAACTTAAAGCTGGAGGCTTCGAGTTCCCGGGGCACGCGTTCTTTGATATACGGGAGAAGTCTAATATTATTGAGATAAAGTACTAGTAAATCCGCGAAACTACGGGAGGTTCGCCATAGGAGGGGTGTCTTCCGTCGGGTTTACTCATCTAGGGAATTGGACATTTAAGGCAAAATATAACCAGGTTAGATAGATGTCGGAAGGAAATAAGTAGGTATCAAACCCCCTCACCCTGCCCTCTCCCCATAAAGGGGGAGAGGGAAAAGGTAAGGCTATTTTGACTTGATGGCAAGGACCTTTACGAAATCAGCGGCGTCTTCTATCTTGTCGGTAACGCCTTCCATATATTCCGCCAGCTGATATGATAAGAGCAGCATGGAAGGGTCCAATTTTATCTTGAGGATGGCCCCTATAAGCACCCTCTTCTGGTCATCGGCCTTCGTCTCATAAACCTCGACGTCCTTGCAGTCTCTTATGGCCCTATCGAGCTCATTATTCATGACAGAGTGTATGCCGTCCTTAAGCTTTGAGATAGAATTGAATATCAGTTCAACGGCCGTTCCCAATTCTTTAAGTATAGGTTCCGGGAGCCTGCCCGTTATGAAGTCCAAAAGCCGCGCTGAACCATTGGTCCAATCCGCGATCCTGTCCAGGCTCTTTACAAAATGCATGAGGTCCTCCCTGTCCGGAGGTATCAGAAGCCCCTCCGAAAGCTGGTCCACCATCTTGGACCTCAAATCATCCGCTTGATGTTCGCATTCCCGGACCTTATCGATACCCTCCCTCTTGCCCGCCTCGTCTCCCGCAATGTAGGCCAAGACCGCCTTCTTAAACCATTCGACGGTCTTATAGGTGACATCGACATGGGCCTTCGCGTCTTCCAGCACAAGGTCTTCCTGCTTCATTCCAAACCAGCCTAATATATTTCTCGACGTTTTCATATCCTGTCCCTCCGATAGTTATTTTAACAACAGTGTAAGACATCTTACAGTTAAAAATGATATGAGGCCGCTCGCAACCGGAGTCAGGCTCCATGCGAGCACTATCTCTAATATTATCTTTTTGTTGAGCATGCTTATTCCCTTGACGAACCCAACCCCTACAACGGCCCCTACTATGGAATGGCTTGTCGATACCGGTATACCCAGGAGCGTATATAAATTGACGTTAAGGCCGCTCGCGAACTCCGCCACTATGGCCATCAAAGGCGCGAGGCGCGTTATCCCGAACCCAACCGTCTTGATGACCCTCCGGCCAAAGGTCAATATGCCGATCAGTATGGCCGCAGCCCCGAAAACAGTCGCTTGCGTAGGATTCATTATACCGGCGCCCGTTATTATGCCCGTCGCGTTGGCAACGTCATTCGCGCCCCAATTGAACGCCAGATAGGTGCTCGTTAAAAATATGAAGAATATTATGGCCGCGTTGTTAAACCTTTTGGGGATGAAAAGATAAAAAAGTTTTCGAAAAGGAAAATAGAGGAGATAGGCGATCACCGCGGCGCCGACAGGCGTAATGACCCAGCATATAAAAATATCTAAAAGCTTATTCCATATTACCGGAGCGCCGATCGCCAGGCCCGCCCCCGCTACGGCGCCCACCATGGAATGGCTTGTCGAAACAGGCAACCCGCGAAAGGTCGCGATTATAACCCAGGTGCCGGCGCCGAAACAGGCGGCGAGCGCGACAAAAACGCCCAGCTGCGGGTCCAGTTTATCGATGGGGACTATCCCCTTCCCTATCGTCTTTATCACCCGTGAACCAAGGAGTAAAGCCCCTAAAAAACTAAAAAGGCAGGTTATGATTATCCCCTGCCTGATAGTCATCTTGCCGGAACCGACATCCGCGCCAACGCAGTTCGCCGCATCGTTTGCGCCAATGGCCCAGCCAATATATCCCCCCGCCATGAGGGTAAGGACAACTATTATTATTGCCATAGTATTATTATATGGTGTTAATTATATGAGGTAAGATATAGATTGTCAAGGGATAACAAGAGGCTTCACCTTGTATTTATAAAAATATATGCTATAATTGCGTTACTGGAGAAAAATGACCATGAAAAGGGTTGCGGCTCTGATATTAGGCGGCGGGCAGGGCAAGAGGCTCTTTCCCCTTACGAAATACCGTTCCAAACCGGCTGTCCCGATAGGCGGGAAATACCGCCTCATAGATATTCCCATATCCAATTGCCTCCACTCCGGGATAAAGGATATATATGTCATAACCCAGTTCAATTCGGAATCCCTCAATAACCATATAAATAATACCTACAGGTTCGATTACTTCTCGCGCGCCTTTGTGAGAATCCTCGCCGCCGAGCAGACCCTGGAAAACGCCAACTGGTTCCAGGGGACGGCCGATGCCGTCAGGAAGAGCCTCTCTCACCTCGACCTCTTCAACATTGAAAATGTGCTTATACTGTCAGGGGACCACCTGTATACCATGGATTACAGGGATCTCGTCGATTTTCACAACCAGCACAACGCCGATTTCACGGTTTCCGTCGTACCGGTAAAAGAGGACGAGACGCGCGAATTCGGCATGCTTAAAATGCAGAAGGGCGGCAGGATAACCGGCTTCAAAGAAAAACCAATCGACCGCACCGATCTCAAGCCTTTCAGGTTTCCCGGGAAGGCGCGGGGCTCTACGCCTCCCCTCCCCCATCCCACTTACCTTGCCTCCATGGGTGTCTACCTCTTCCGGGTGGATGTTTTGAAAGAGGTGCTGGAATCTAAGGATGTCGATTTCGGAAGAGAGGTCATCCCGAATTCCATCAAAAAATGGAAGGGGTTGGGCTATATTTTTAATGACTACTGGAAGGATATCGGGACGATAAAATCGTTCTATGACGTCAACATAGATTTTACGGCGAATAAGCCTCATTTCTCTTTTTTCGGAAAGGCGGGGGTCTTCACCCGTCCAAGGTTCCTCCCGCCGGCGCATCTGTCAGGAAACAAGATAACGGACTGCCTCCTCACCGAGGGCTGCATCGTGAGAGAAGGAGCTGAACTGGATCATTCTATCATAGGGTTGCGAAGCGTGATCGGGTCCGGCTGCAGGATATCGAAAACGGTCCTTATGGGAGCCGATTACTACGAAAAGCCGTATTCGTCCGACCCTGTCAGGGTCGGGATAGGCGCGGGAACCGTAATAGAGCATGCGATAATCGACAAGAACGCCAGGATAGGCAAGAATGTGGTCATAAAAAATTTGCATAATTTAAAGAAAGCGGACGGGAGAAACTACTACATAAGAGACTCTATCGTTATAATACCCAAAAACGCCGTCATACGCGACAATACGAAGATCTAATCTTTTCTATCGTACCTAGCTTATCCATCGCCCAGCGGGGGGCGATGTGCTCGCCTCTCATCCCTTCACCGGTAACGCGGTAGATTATAGTCTCTTTGGGCAGTTCTTCCAGAAAATCCGCCGCAAGCTTTACATATTCATCCTGCGATAAGAGTTTGACCTTGCCTTCATTGTAAAAACTTTCGAGGACGCTGCCTTTCAGGACATGGAGAAGATGTATCTTCACCCCTTCTATCTTCAGTTTCTTCAGCTCATGCGCCGTCGCCATCATATCGTCGCGTGTTTCTCCAGGCAGCCCCAGAATCACGTGGGCGCATATAGGGATGCTAAACCGCCTCGTCAGCTCTACCGACTTGATGAAGTCTTTGTATGTGTGCCCCCTGTTTAAGAAATTAAGCGTCCTGTCGTGTATCGTCTGCAGGCCATACTCCATCCAAACGTCATATCTTTTTTTGTATGACGCTATGATTTCCAATTTTTCGCCGTCTATAGTATCGGGCCTCGTGCTTATTGAAATACCGACTATCTCTTCAAAGGGAATGATCCCGTCGTAGACGGCCTTAAGCCTCGAAGGTGACGCGT
>CAZPYQ010000104.1:0-4754 GCA_964590585.1 uncultured Planctomycetia bacterium
CCCTTATAACGCTTGAGATGAGTTTCGAGTTTATAAGGTTATGCGGCATTACGCTCTCCAGGTCATAAAGGCTCATGCGCTCCTTGGCTGCGCGCTCGATCCTGACCAACCCTATCCTTATCTGGTTTAAGAGCAGCTCCCCCACGCACCTCACGCGCCTGTTGCCGAGATGGTCGATATCGTCTATATTGCCCGTGCCGTTCTTCAGGTCTATCAAACGCATGACGACCCGTATCAATGTCTCGGCCGTTATGAGGCGCTGTTCCAGCTCCTCGTCCATGTCGAGCTTTCTGTTCAGCATGTAGCGCCCGACCGTGCCCAGGTCATACCTTTTGGCGTCAAAGAAGAGCCTTGTCACGAGATTGGCCGCTGATTCCGGTGTCGGCGGCTCGCCCGGCCTTAGCTTCCTGTACATGTCCATGACCGCTTCTTCTTTTGTCTTGGTATGGTCTTTCTTAAGCGTTTCTATGATCTCCGGATAGGATTTTCTTAAGACCTCTACGCTGCGTATGCCCGCGTTCCATATCTTCTCGACCATTTCGCTCGATATCTTCTCATGCCTTGGCACGATTGTATCGCGCCTCTCCGGGTCGAGCAGGTCCTGCGCCAGCGTCTGTCCGACCAGTCTTTCCAGCTGCGACTGCCTTGAAAACTTATATTTATCTATTCCGGTAAAGGCCTTCATTATCGCTTCCTCGGTGCCGTATCCGAACACCCGAAGGAGCTCGGTTGCTATGAATTTACGCCGCCTGTCGACCAGCACATAGAGGATATCGTTTATGTCCAGGAAGAACTCCACCCACGCGCCCCTGTAAGGTATTATCTTGGCGTAATACATCTTTTTGCCGCTTGCATGAGTCTCCTCTTCAAAAGATATGCCCGGGGAACGGTGCAGCTGGCTCACCACGACCCTCTCGTCTCCGTTCACTATGAACGTGCCGTTATCGGTCATAAGCGGTATGTCGCCCAGGTAGACCTCCTGCTCCTTCGTCTCCCCTTTCGATACGAGCCTCATCTTAACCTTGAGGACCCCCGCGTAGGTCATGCCCCGTTTCTGGCATTCGTAGACGTCGTATTTGGGCTTGCCTATACTATAAGAGAGATACTCCAGCTTATACTCTCCGCTGGGATTCTCTATGGGGAATATCTCCTTGAGCGCGCTCTCCAGCCCCTGGTCCTTCCTTTTTGTCTTCGGCACATCCTTCTGTAAAAACTCCTCGTATGAATGCCTCTGTATGTCCAGCATGTGCGGCATGTCGAAGAATTCTCTTATCTTGCCAAAGTTTCTGCGATGAACCATTGCTCTCCTCTCAAAAACCGGTATCTTGTACTGCGTTCCGCGTACTGCGTACGGCGTTTGCGTTTACGCGGTACTCCGTACGCCGTACGAAGACGTATTATTTTAACTCCACCTTCCCGCCGGCGGCTTCCAGCTGCTTCTTCATCTTCTCCGCCTCTTCCTTCGTAGCGCCTTCCTTTATCGTCTTGGGAGCGGCATCGACAAGGTCCTTCGCCTCTTTAAGGCCGAGGCTCGTGATGGCACGAAGCTCCTTTATGACATGTATCTTGTTCGTTCCCGCGCTTGTGAGGACTACGTTAAAACTGGACTTCTCCTCCTGCGGCGCCTGCGCGCCCGCGCCGCCCGCGGCGCCTGGGGCCTGCACGGCTACCGGAGCCGCTGCCTGGACGCCAAACTTATCCTCAAGCACCTTTACCAGGTCCGCCAGCTCGAGTACGGTCATGGCGCCTATCGCATCCATCACTTCCGTCATCTTTTTCGTCGGCTCTACCTTTTCTTTCTTCTCTTCCATGAGTGATTCCTCCTTTTCAACCGTTTGGTTTTTCTTCTTTTGACTTCTTAATGGCGTCTACGCAATATACAAACTTTCTTAAGATCCCCCCCAACGCGCAAACGAAACCTGTTATGGGAGATTTTATGCCTGTCACGACCCGGGTAAGCAGCACCTCTTTTGACGGGATGCTTGCTATCTCTTTCACCCTTTCCGGCATGACAAAGCTGCCGTCCAAGAAGGCCGCCTTGATTTTCAGGTTCGCGTGATCCTTGGAGAATTTCGTGAGCACCCTGCAGGCGGATATCATGTCTTCTCCGGCGAGCCCCAGGCCGACGCCGCCTTCCAGCACAGCTGCCGCTTCGTCCATCTTCAACTTTTCGAAGACCTTCCTGGCAAGGCTGTTCTTCACGACAAAATATTCCGCCTTATCCTTGCCGAGGTCTTTCCTTAAGGTCTCCAGCTCGCTCGTGGTCAGGCCCATATAATTAGTCACGAAAACGTTCGGCCTTTCCTTTATCGAGACCATAATCTCGTCTATTATATGCTCTTTGCACTTCTTTCCGAACTTATCCATAAAAACACCTTATTCGCTTTTGAATTCCGCCAGGTTCAGCTTGACCCCGGGCCCCATCGTCGTGGACAAATAAAGGCTCTTCACGTGCTGACCCTTCGGCCCCTGGGGGTTCGCCTCCATCATAGCGTCTATCAGGGTGCGGCTGTTCTCGTAGATCGCGTTTTCCTCAAACGATATCTTCCCGACCGGAACGTGAATGCCCCCCTGCTTGTCCATCTTGAACTCTATCCTTCCGGCCTTGAGCTCCTTTATCGCCTTAGGCATGTCCGTCGTTACCGTCCCTGCCTTCGGATTGGGCATGAGGCCCCTCGGCCCCAGCACCTTTCCGAGCCTGGCGATATCCTTCATCATCTCCGGGGTGGCCACGGCGACGTCAAATTCGCACCATCCGCCCTGTATCTTGGCCACAAGGTCTTCCGCGCCGACGTAATCCGCACCGGCGTCTTTTGCCTTTCTTTCGTCTTCCCCCTTGGCGAATACGGCTATCCTTATCTTCTTGCCCGTCCCGTGAGGAAGGGCGACCGTACCCCTGACCGCCTGCGACGTCTGCTTGGGGTCTATGTTAAGGTTGGCCGATATCTCGACCGTCTCGTCAAATTTGGTTTTAGGCGATTTCTTCAAAATAGAGATGGCCTCTTTCAGGCCATAGGCCTTCGCCTTCTCATAAACGCTTGAAAAACCTTTTACCCTCTTAGATATTTTCGCCATAAACTTAAGCGCCTTCGCCTTCCACTTCGATACCCATGCTTCGCGCCGTGCCCTTTATTATCCTGAGGGCCCCTTCTATATCATTCGCGTTGAGGTCCTTCTTCTTCATCGCCGCTATCTCCTTAAGCTGGTCCAGCGTGACCTTGCCGACCTTTTCCTTGTTTGGCACACCGCTCGCCTTCGCGACGCCGCATGCGCGCTTTAAGAGGACCGAACAGGGCGGGCTTTTAACGGCAAATGTAAAGGACCTGTCTTCATAAGCGGTGATTATAACCGGAAGCGTAAGGCCCTCCTGGCTCTTGGTCGCATCATTGAACTTCTTGCAAAAGTCCATTATGTTCAGGCCATGCTGGCCCAGGGCGGGCCCTACAGGCGGCGCCGGATTCGCCTGCCCCGCCTGACAATATAGTTTTATGATCGCCTTTACCTTCTTCGCCATCTCTTATATCTTCTCCACCTGCCACGTCTCAAGTTCAACAGGGGCGGCCCTGCCGAATATCGATATCATAACCTTTATCTTGCCTTTGGCAAGGTTCATCTCCTCGACCGTTCCGTTGAAGTTTACAAAAGGCCCTTCCGTGACCCTCACGCTTTCGCCCTTTTCGAACATGACCTTCGGGATGGGCTTCTCTTTGGCCGATTCCGCCTGCTTTATTATGGTCTTTATCTCCATCTCTTTGAGCGGGACGGGCCTTGAACCTGCGCCGACGAATCCGCTTACCCCGGGGATGGTCCGGACCACGTACCAGCTCTCATCGGTCAGTTCCATCTCGACAAGCACATAGCCGGGAAAGAACTTGCGCTGGCTTATCTTCTTCCTTCCACCCTTGACCTCCGATACCTGCTCGGTAGGGATCATGACCTGCGATATAAGGTCTTTTGTAATGCCCAATCTTATCTTGCCTTCCAGGGCCGTTCTTACCCTGTCTTCGTATCCTGTCTGCGTATGAACCACGTACCACTGTTTTGCCATTGCCGATCTTACCTATATATATAATATACGCGACTCTCTTGCCCGGCTCTTCACCTGGACATCACTATTATTATGTTTACTATCCTGGATAATACTATGTCGCATACCCCTATAAACAAAGAGAGGATAGCGAGCGATATCAAAACCACCGCGGTAGAGCCTATGAGCTCATCCCTGTTAGGCCACGATACCTTCATAAGCTCAAGCTTCACGTCTTTAATGTAACCGGCGAATTTGTTTGCCATATTTGCCTCTGTTACTCGCTTCTTAAGGCCATTCACTTCGCCTGAAGCGCTCCTGTTCTCTTAAGGTCCTTCAGCGCCTATCCCGCCGTTGCGGGACTTAACGGCGCTTCAGGATCAAATTCGCCGTAGACGAATTTGGCAGGAGCGGCAGGAATCGAACCTGCAGTTACGGTTTTGGAGACCGTTGGTTTACCACTAACCGACGCTCCTAACCCATTTTTTCTTACTTTATCTCTTTGTGAAGCGTATGCTTCTTGCAAAATTTACAGAACTTTTTCCGCTCAAGCTTGTCAGGGTTCTGTTTCTTGTTCTTTGTGGAAGTATAGTTCCTGTTTTTACACTGTGTGCATTCGAACGTTATTATCTCTTGCATTCTTTCTCCGTTACCCGTAACCCGTTACCCTGCTACTCTATTACCTCCGTCACGACTCCCGCGCCTACGGTGTGCCCGCCTTCTCTTA
>CAZPYQ010000105.1:0-4709 GCA_964590585.1 uncultured Planctomycetia bacterium
ATTAATAATAGGGATCGCTCTTCTGGCGATAGCAGCAGGCTGCGCGAAATCGGCCGATGATAAGGTCGTCGCGTACGTGGGCAATAAGGTCATATTCTTAAAAGAGGTCAATGAGCGCCTTGCCAAACTTCCCGATTATTACCAGAACATAGTCTCCCGCAACAGGAAAAGGTTCCTGGACGACATCATCGTCGAAGAGATGTTCTATGAGGAGGCGATAAGGGGCGGCCTGCACCGCGACAGGGAAACGCAGGATGTGATAAAAGAGGCGAAGAGGAAGATAATAATCGCCAAACTCATAAAAAAGGAAGTGGAGGACAAGATAAAGATAGACGAGAAGACGATCAGGGATTATTACGATGAGCATAAAGACGAATTCAAGACACCTCCCATGTGGAGGGCCTCCCATATACTCGTTGCTACGGAAGAGGAGGCCGAGGAGGTGCTCGCGGGCGTAAACACCCTCGGATGGAGCTTCGAGGAGACGGCCAGGGAGCGTTCCCAGGACGCCACATCCAAGCGCGGCGGAGACGTGGGGTACTTCAGGCGGGGCCAACTCGTCCCGGAATTCGAGGAGGCGTGCCTCAAAATGAAGGCCGGCGACCCGTGCCAGGTCATAAGGACACAGTTCGGCTATCACGTGATAAAATTGACCGATACCAAACCGATGAAGATAGAGGAGTATGACGAGGTCAAGGGGGCCATAGAGGACCACCTGAAGCGCCAGAGGAGAAAAGACCTCTTTAATGAACTTGTCGACGGATTAAAAAAGAAATATAGCGTCAGGATAGAAGAGGACATATTCAATAAGCTTGACGCCGAAAAGAGATGAGATACAGAATGGCTTATTTAAGGCTCAAGACTATCATGGTTTCGGCAATCGTCTTATTGTTCGCCGCGTTCGCCGCCGCGGAGGTAATCGATAAGATAGCCGTAGTCGTCAACGATGAGGTAATAACGCTCTCGGAGATAGACGAGACCTTGAGGCCGGTCTATGACAGGTATAGATTGATATACCAGGAGGAGGACCTGGCCAAAAAACTGGAAGAGGCGCGGCAGAAGATAATCGAGCAGCTCGTAGACCAGAAGCTCCTGGTAAGCGCCGCCAAGAAGGATAAGACCGAGGTCCTGCCCGAAGAGGTGGAGGAGCGCATTGAAGAACTGAAGAAAAGGCTCGGCACAAAAGAAAATTTTGACAGCGCCCTTAAAAACGACAATATCACTTTAAAGGAACTTAAGATACGTTACAAAGAGCAGGTAATGGTGAAGAAGTTCATCGACAAGAACGTCATATCGAAGATTACGCTCTCTCCGGTAGAGGTCAAAAACTACTATGATATGCATACGGATGAGTTCAGCGAGCCCGAGACGGTAAGATTATCGAATATCCTTATAAAGCTTAAAGATGACCCGGCGGCGATTAAGATGGACGCCGAAACGGCGAAGGCGATATTGAATAAGATTAAAGAAGGAGAGGATTTCGCCGCGCTTGCGAAGCAATATTCCGAGGGGCCCGGCGCGGAGGCGGGCGGCGACATGGGGTATGTCCGAAAAGGCGACCTTATGGGCGAGATAGACAGCGTCGTCTTCTCGATGAAGCCGGGCGAGGTATCCGGCATAGTCCAGACGAGCCTCGGTTATCATATATTCAAGGTGGAAGAGAAGACCCCTGCCAGGATGAAGACCTTCGACGAAGTCCGCAGCGATATCGAGGACCACATGTTCCGCTATAAGATAGATGAGGGCGTAAAGGACACCGTGAGAAAACTCAGGAAGAATGCGTATATCTCGTTCAAGTAGCAAACCCGCCGTCCTCGTTACCATGGGGGACCCCTCCGGTATAGGGCCCGAGGTCATGGTGAAGGCCCTGGCCGCAAAAAGACCAAAGTTCCCTCCGGACGCGTTTACGATACTGGGCGACCTTTTCGTTATATCAAAGGTCCTTAGCCGCCTCAAACTTAAACTCAAATCCGGTATAATAGATTTTGCAAACGTTCCCCGCGGCGGCTTCGCGTGGGGAAGGGAAGACCCGAGATACGGCAAGGCCTCGCTGGAATATATAGACGCGGCTCTTTCTATGCTGAAAAAAGGCGGCGCGAAGGCGGTCGTGACCGCGCCCGTCTGCAAATCTTCCGTAGCAAAAAGCGGCGTAAAATTTTCGGGCCACACCGAATATCTGGCGCTCAAGACCGGGACGAAGAACTTCGCTATGATGCTAATGGGCGGGCCCCTCAAGGTGACGCTCGTTACGAGGCACGTCGCGCTAAAAGACGTCCCGGAGCTCCTCTCCAGGGAGGCGGTAAGCGACGCGATAGAACTCACCTACGATTGCCTTGTCAGGAGATTCGGGATTGTGTCGCCCAGGATAGGCGTCTCGGGCCTGAACCCGCACGGCGGCGACGCAGGGTTATTCGGAGACGAAGAGCGGCGCATCATAAGGCCCGCCATAGAAAAACTTTCCCGCAGGATAAGGCGCCTTACAGGGCCGCGGCCTCCGGACATAATATTTTATGAGGCCTACCGCGGCAGGTATGACGCGGTGGTCGCCATGTATCACGACCAGGGGCTCATCCCGCTCAAGATGTTATATCTCGATAACGGGATAAACATGACGCTGGGGCTGCCTTTCATACGGACATCGCCTGACCACGGCACCGCTTTCGATATAGCGCCTAGCGGCATAGCGGACCCGCGCTCTATGGAGGCGGCGTTGGAAATGGCCTTAAAGCTCTCCCGGAAGTAGTAAATAAAAAACAGATATGATTACACAGATTTCAAATATGATTACGCGGATTTGCTTTAATCCATGTAATCTATTTTTTAAATCCGTGTAATCAACCTGAAGATAATATGTTTTCCAAGAGTGAACTCAAAACCCTGTTTCTAAAGCGTCATTTCAGGCCCGCCAAACGGCTGGGGCAGAATTTCCTGATAGACGGCAACATAAGGGATAAGATAATAAGGGCCCTCTCGCTTGAAGAGGGCGACATCGTCATCGAGATAGGCCCGGGCCTGGGCGCCCTGACCGAGGGCCTTGCGGAAAAAGCGGGCGCTGTATTCGCCGTCGAGAAGGACAGGCTGCTTTACAGCATCCTGAAGGAAGGCGTGCCGGAAAGCCGCGCCAATACGAGATTGATCCTGGGAGATATCCTGGATTACGATATCCCGGGCCTTTTACCCGCGAAGAAGATAAAGGTGGTCGGGAACCTCCCTTATTACGCCACCACGCCGATAGTCGCTTACCTCATAGACAACCGTGAACACATAGAGAGCGCTCTATTGACGGTCCAGAAAGAGGTGGCCGGCCGATTTCTGGCCTCGCCGGGGACAAAGGATTATGGCGCCGTCACATGCTTCGTCCAATATCATACCGAGCCACGCTATCTCTATACGATAAAAAGCGGCTGTTTCTACCCTAAGCCCGAAGTCGATTCGGCCCTGATATCCCTTAAGATGCGCCGATCGCCGCCCGTAAAGGTGTCTGACGAGAAGTTCTTCTTCACGCTTATAAGGAAGGCGTTTAACCAGAGGCGCAAGGCGATATTGAATTCTCTCACCTCAAAGGCGATGGGCGAAGTGGCCGCCTCCAGGGAGGCGCTCGTCATGGCTTTGGAGCGCTCCGGCATAAACCCTCTCGCCAGGCCCGAAAGCTTGAGTCTTCGTTCCTTCGCCGCCCTCGCCAACACCCTGCTATCCGCTTCGCGGATTTGACATTTGGCGCCTTATATGGTAATTTTATTACTATATGATAGATAAAAAAATCGTCCAGCACGTTGCTTTATTATCCCGCCTCCGGCTCAACGAAGAGGAACTCGCGCTTTATAGCCGGCAATTGGCTTCTATATTGTCGTATATAGACAAATTAAACCAATTAGATACAAAAGATACGCCGCCCACCAGCCATGCCATACCGGCGCTTAAGAACGTTTTTAGAAAAGATGTCCCGCGCCCCTCTCTTAAGCCGGATGACGTATTAAGAAACGCGCCTGATAAGAAAGAGGATTTCTTCAGGATCCCGAAGGTTATAGAGGTAAAATAGATGGAGCCATTGCATAATCTCACCGCCTGGGAACTCAAGAAACTTATGGCAGGGAAGAAGGCGAAACCTTCCGAGATCACGGCATCTCTTATCGCCAGGATAAGGGACGCTGAAAAGAAGGTCCATGCCTACGCCCTCGTAAACGAAACCTCCGCGCTAGCCGCGGCAAAGGCGCTCGACTCTTCGGCGCCCGGGAGCGACCTCTACGGCATACCCGTCGCGATAAAAGATAATATATGTATTAGCGGCGAAGAGACGACATGTTCCTCCAGGATATTGAAGGGCTTTAAACCCCCTTACGACGCCACCGTCATAAAGAAATTGAAAGATGCCGGGACGGTGTTTTTGGGGAAGACCAATATGGATGAGTTCGCGTTCGGTTCTTCCTGCGAAACCTCGTGCTACGGCCCGACCAGGAATCCGTGGGATACCTCCGCGATACCGGGCGGTTCGAGCGGCGGCTCGGCGGCCGGCGTAGCGGCAGGCGAGGCGGTCATGGCGCTGGGCTCGGACACGGGAGGCTCCATAAGACAGCCCGCGGCCATGTGCGGCGTGGTAGGACTGAAACCTACGTACGGCAGGGTCTCCAGGTACGGCCTCATAGCGTTCGCCTCCAGCCTCGACCAGATAGGTCCTATTACGAAAGACGTCGCCGACGCGGCGCTACTTC
>CAZPYQ010000106.1:0-4523 GCA_964590585.1 uncultured Planctomycetia bacterium
CACCTACACCGAGCCCACCGTATTCTATGAATACATGCTCGACACCGCGAAGGCGGCGAAAAAAAAGGGCATTAAGTGCGTGATGCATTCATGCGGCTATATAAACCCTGAGCCCCTAAAGGAGCTCTGTCGATACCTCTTTGCGGCCGATGTCGACCTCAAGGGTTTCAGCGAGAAATTTTACCAAAGGATGGGTCAGGGCCACCTTCAGCCGGTCCTGGATTCGCTTATCACCATAAAGAAAGAGGGCGTATGGCTCGAGATAACGAATCTGGTGATACCGGGCGCCAATGACGATCCCGAAGAGATACGCAAGATGTGCCGCTGGATCAGGGAGAACCTCGGAGAAGACGTGCCTATCCATTTCTCAAGGTTCTATCCCGCGTTTAAACTTCAGAACCTTCCGCCCACTCCTGTCGAGACCCTGGAACGCGCGCGCGAAATCGCCATGGAGGAGGGCTTAAGATACGCGTATATCGGAAACCTGCCCGGAAACCCCGCCGAGAGCACATACTGCCCCAACTGCAAAAAGAACGTACTCCACAGGATAGGTTATGATATCCTGGCTAACGACATAGTGAACGGCAAATGCAGGTTCTGCGGCTCTGATATAAAGGGGAGATGGGAGGATAATTGAACTCGCTCGTGACTGCGGCGCAACTTTTCGCGATAGGCCTGACGGCAGGTTTCGGGCTTCAGTGCTTCTTCGTATGCGCGCCTTTGATACTCCCCTGCGTGGCCGCCGCTGACGGCGACTGGAGGTGCGCCCTGAAAGACCTTTTTTGTCTTTTGGGAGGAAGGCTCATCGCCTATATAATACTCGGGGCTATCGCAGGCGGTGTCGGATTTTACATCGACAGGATAACGGGCTCGATCGCGGTCAACTGGCTCAAGTCCTCTGCCGGTTATGTCATGATACTGCTCGGCCTGTCAGTAACGCTGGGCCTGGGCCTGAATATAAGGCCATGCTCTCGTTTAAGTAAGAATACCTTCGTAAAAGGGGGAGGGCTGGTATTGATAGGCCTTGCGATAGGAATGGCCCCATGCCTGCCTCTGGTCTCGGTCATGTTCGAAATAACCTTGATCTCGAAAACGCCTTTTCTTGGGGCGCTTTACGGCCTGGCGTTCGGCGCAGGCACATTACTGGCATCCATTGTCACCTTAGGCCCCCCCGCCGCCTGTCTCGGGCATTTTACCGTGAGGCTCGTAAAGAACAAGGCCTTGCAGTCCACCCTGAGGATCGCCTGCGGGATATTGATAATAATCTTCGGCGCGGCGTTTTTAAAAACGTCCCGGCCATAAAACCCTTATTAAACCAAGAAAGGCAAGTATGCGAAAAAGGCTGCCCGCCCTGGGAAAGATAGACCCTGACTTTTTCAATAAAGTGATATTCCCGAAACTTGGCGCAAAGTCGGGCTCCGTTATAATAGGCCCGCGCCACGGAGTGGATTTCGCCGCCATTAAGGTAGGCGGAAAGGCCCTGGTCATATCGACAGATCCTTTTTTTATCGCGCCTGCCCTGGGATGGGAAAAGGCGGCATGGTTCGCGGTGCACATCCTGGTCAGCGACGTGGCGGTAAGCGGCATCATGCCTACGCATCTGTGCGTCGACCTGAACCTTCCGCCGGAGATGGACGAGGAGATACTGGAGAAGATCTGGTCCGTGGTCCATTCGGAATGCGAGAAGCTGGGCATATCAGTCATATCCGGGCATACGGCCAGATACGCGGGCTGCAATTACCCCATGGTCGGAGGGGCCTCCGTATTCGGTATAGGCGATAAAAAAGACCTGCGGGATCCCGGCAATATAAAAACGGGCGACATGATAGTCATAACTAAAGGGCCGGCCATAGAGACGACGGGGCTCATGTCGACGCAGTTCCCGGAATTCCTGGAAGAAAAGTACGGAGGCGCCTTCGTTAAAAAGGCCAGAGCCATCTTCTATGAGATGTCCACGGTCAAAGATGCGCTCGTGGCCTCGCGCGTGAAAGGCGTGGTGGCGATGCATGACGCGACCGAATGCGGTATATGGGGCGGCCTCTATGAGATGGCGATGGCCGGTGGATGGGGGATAAACGTCTATAAAGACAGGATAATCTTAAGCGAGACCGTGAGGAAGGTATGCGAATGTTTCGAGATAATGCCGTATAGCGCGATAAGCGAAGGGACGATGATAGCAGTTGTCAGGCGTAAAGACGCCAAGGCCCTGGTAAGGCTTCTGGAGGGGGAAGGCATACCTGCCAGCATAGCCGGCGAGGTGATACCGAAGAAGAAGGGGTTGAATATAATAGAGGGAAACCGGTCGCGCGAACTGGTTCATCCCAAGAGCGACCCCTTCTGGACACAGTTCGAGAAATACCTTAAAATACAAAAAGGAAAGAAGCGCTTACACGGATCTCGGAAAAATTACAAAGATTAAAATGAATAAACAGAACCTGTTTATAGTATGTCTGATTATCGTTATCGCCGCGGTGCTGTTCTTTGGGTTCAGGCCGTCCCCCACGCATGACGCACGACGCATGACGCACGACGCTAATGCGGGGCAACTGTATGTCAAGCGCGTAGTAGACGGCGATACGATAGCCTTATCCGACGGCACGAAGGTGAGATTGATAGGGGTGGATACGCCGGAACTGCATACGAGCGAAAAATTGCTTAAAGACGCAAGGCAAAGCGGCAAAGACTTAAAGATTATCCAGCGCATGGGAAGCAGGGCTAAAGAGTTTACACAGAACAGGTGCCTCGGGAAGGCGGTAGTGCTTGAATACGACGTAGAGAGAAAGGACCGGTACGGGAGGACGCTGGCTTATGTCTATCTGGGCGACGGCACATTCTTAAACGCCGAGATAATAAAGGCCGGATACGGACATATCATGACCATACCGCCAAACGTGAAATATTCAGGCCTCTTCCTGGACATGGAAAAGGAGGCAAGAGAAAACTCAAGAGGCCTCTGGAGAGATGGTTCTGCTTGACAAAAGCCAGTAATGAGATTATCATAAAATTCATTAAAGGGGAGGTGCGGCATGCTGCATTTGACAAAGATGGTGTTGACGGTTTTTTTTGCGTTAGGTATGGGTTATCTGGTCTTAATCGGCGCTTCTAAAGAAAAAGGGCTCGTGAAAAGCGCGGGATACCTGATCGGCCTCGTCCTCATAGTAGCCTCCCTTTTGTTGTTAGGTTTTAAGGCATACAAGTGCGCAGGAGGGAAGATGTGCGGGTACAAGATTCGCTGTCACCGCACGGGGCCCCAGCAGATGATAAAAGACGCGGGTACGATGATGCCGCCCACTAAATAGAAACATTTATTAGATGAACCGCTTCAGGTTCCTACTTGTCATACTTGTCTATATAGTTTTATGTATAAGCGGGTTCAACGCCCTCATAGTCCAGCAGGAGAATATCCTGCGCAAATATTTCATCACGGTCCCGCGGGAACGTATAAAAGAATACAATACCACCCTATCGGATTCCCTCTTCAAATACTTCGTAAGGGAAAATAGAGACGCCGACCTCGCCGGCGTAGAAGATTACATAAAGCGATACGGCCGGACGTCCCTGTTTGAGACCCTCTTTTTGTATAAAAACGAAAACGGCAACCTCTACCAAATCTCCAAGACAGGCGTTGAGCCCATCTCGCAGGAGGTCATCGATATAAACGCCCAGCGCGTATACCCCGTTTCTATAGAGAGCGGAAGGCTGGACGGCTACCTGATGATCGTGATAAAAGCTACAAAGGACGCGGAGTACGAGGAGGGTTTAAAGAAATACAGGGTTGTCAGCTTTTCTTTAAGGATACTCTTCCTCCTATTCGTCTTCGCGCTGGCCATCATAGCGCTTTACCATAATTACTCCAAAAAGATGGCCCTGGCGAGGGATATAGCCGAGGCCAAGGCATCGAACGACGGTCTCACGGGTCTCTTCACGCATGAATACTTCATCGAACTTTTGGGCATAGAGATAGAGAAATTCAAGATATACGGCCTGCCGCTGGCGCTCATAATGCTCGATGTGGATAAGTTCAAGTTCATAAATGATGAATATGGGCACGTGGCCGGCGACAAGGTGTTGCAGGAAGTGGCCAGGTCCATAAAATCCACCACCAGGTCGACGGACATATGCGCAAGATACGGGGGAGAGGAGTTTGCGATCCTCATGCCCTCCTCATATACATTTGAGGAGAAACCTCAGCCCAAGAACATAGAAAGTTTTTCTTCGGAGATACGGATCATGGCAGAAAGGATAAGGAAGAATGTGGAGGACCTGGAGATAAAACTGGATGACGGAAGGGTGGTAAGGGCAACCGTTAGTATGGGAATATCGTTTTGTCACAATCGTCGCGAACCAATCACCAAGACCGCGCTCCTCGAACGGGCGGATAGCACTCTTTATAAGGCAAAAGAGTCAGGTCGAAATAAGGTAATTATTGATCAATCATCCATACGAAACGGTTAAGAGTTAAAAAATTTAGATTTTTGCTTTTTTTTCTTTAATATCCTATGGTATACTTAAAAATGAAGAGG
>CAZPYQ010000107.1:0-4496 GCA_964590585.1 uncultured Planctomycetia bacterium
ATCACCGAGATGAAACGCAATTACAACGGTTACATGGCGCAGGCGAGGAAGTTCTAAATGAAAAATATCGTATTAATCGGGTTCATGGGGACGGGGAAGACGGCCACGGCAAAAGGCCTTGCCGAGAGGCTCAATATGAGGTATGTTTCGACCGATGCCATGATCGAGGAGCGTGAGGGTGTGGCGATAAGCGATATATTTTTAAAAGACGGAGAGCCGCGCTTCCGGGATCTCGAGACAAAGGTCGCCAAAGATGTTTCAAAGGATTCCAATACCGTAGTTGACGCAGGCGGCGGCATCGTGCTAAAGGATGAGAACATAAAAGCCCTCCGCAATGGCGGCATACTCGTAGCCCTTACGGCAACGGTGGATAAGATTCTGGAAAGGACGAAGGGCAGAACCCACAGGCCGCTTCTAAACGTGCCCGACCCCAGGGCCAGAATAGAGGAGCTCTTGAAGATACGCGCGCCATTTTACGCAAAGTCCGATTTCACGATAGACACGACCGATCTTACGATTGATGAGACGATTAAGAAGGTCATCAAGATTTTAAAATTATGATCCGTAAGGTTAAAATTGGGGACAGCGAGTATCCGAAGAACCTTAAAAATATACACAAGCCGCCACAGGCGTTGTATGTGAACGGCAGGATATTTCCGGAAGACGCTATGGCCATTGCGCTCGTCGGTTCCAGGCGGGCGTCGAATTACGGGCTCGAGGCGTGCGAGGAGATGGCGTTCGAGTTAGCGTCGTTCGGCGTTACGGTCGTGAGCGGAATGGCGAGGGGCATAGATTCGGCCGCGCATAGAGGTGCCATCAAGGCAAAAGGCAGGACTATCGCCGTGATGGGAAGCGGCCATAATCATATCTATCCTCCGGAGAACGAGAAGCTGTATTCCGAGATAGCGGCGAACGGGGCGGTTATAACAGAGTTCGGGAACGCGATGCAGCCGCTTCCCGAGAATTTTCCCAGGCGGAACAGGATAATAAGCGGCCTCTCCCTGGGGGTGGTGGTCGTGGAGGCGGCGAGAAATTCAGGCGCCCTCATCACGGCAAACTTTGCTCTCGAGCAGGGAAGAGAGGTCTTCGCCGTCCCGGGCAAGATATCGTCGCATACGAGTTCGGGAGCCAACGAACTCATCAAGGACGGGGCGAAACTCGTGCAGTCGGTGGAGGATGTGCTGGAGGAACTGGAGGTAAGACGGATCGAGGCCGGCTTAGAGCACAGAGCACAGAGTACAGAGAACAGAGAAAAAATAAAAATAATGACGCGGGCGTATATATATAATTCGCTGACCGAGAAGGAACGCAAGATATACAGCACACTCTCGGATGAGCCTTTGGGCATAGATGATATATGCAACAATACCGGAGGTATGCGACCGGAGGATGTCTCCGCGGTACTGGTTAAGCTGGAGCTGAAGAAGGCCATAACGCGCCTGCCGGGCGATAATTACGTGAAAAAGGCATGAAACAGGAGTTTTGTTTTGTAAATGAAAGGGCTATTTGATGAGTAAAGCGCTGGTTATAGTAGAATCGCCGGCAAAGGCGAAGACGATAAACAAATTTTTGGGCAAAAGCTACGAGGTCGTCTCGAGCATGGGCCATATCATAGACCTGCCGAAGAGCAAGATGGGCATAGACGTGGAGAATGACTTCAAGGCGGAGTACATAGTTATAGCCGACAGGAGGAAGCACCTGACGGAACTTAAAAAGGCCTCCTCCGACAAGACCGCCATATATCTCGCGCCTGACCCGGACAGGGAAGGCGAGGCGATAGCATGGCATATCAGAAATGCCTTGGCCGACAAGAAGAAGAAGTTTCACAGGGTCACGTTCGACGAAATAACGGAACACGCTGTCCGCGAGGCGTTCAAGCACCCCAGGGAGATAGATATGGATCTCGTGAACGCCCAGCAGGCGAGGCGCATTTTGGACAGGATAGTGGGGTACTCTTTGAGCCCGCTTTTGTGGAAGAAGGTGAGCCGGGGTTTAAGCGCAGGAAGGGTCCAGTCGGTCGCCGTGCGTATAATAGTGGATAGAGAAAGGGAGATACAGAAGTTCGTCCCCGCGGAGTACTGGGAGATAGACGCTGACCTGAAGAGGCCCGAGGATTCAGTCGAGGACAGATTCAAGGCTAAGCTCGAAAGATGTGACGACAAGAGGGTGGATATAAAAGACAAACTTTCCGCGGATAATCTCATGGAGGAACTGAAAAAAGAGGCCTTCGTAGTATCAGGCGTAAAGGAGTCGAAGAAGAACAAGAACCCGTTTCCTCCCTTCACCACGAGCAAGATGCAGCAGGAGGCGTTCAACAAGCTCCGTTACCCGGTCAACAAGACGATGCATGTCGCGCAGACCCTTTATGAAGGAGTCGATCTGGACAAAGAAGGGTCCGTCGGGCTCATCACTTACATGAGGACGGATTCCGTTAGATTGTCTAAGGACGCCGTTCTTGACGCAAAAGAATATATACTCGACAAATACGGCAAGAGGTACTATCCGGATGTTCCAAATACCTACAAATCAAAAAAATCCGCGCAGGAGGCCCATGAAGCGATAAGACCGGCCCTGCCGCTGCGCCCCCCCGAAAGCGTGAAGCGCCACCTGAGCCACGAACAGCTGAAACTTTATGAATTGATATGGAACAGGTTTATTTCGAGCCAGATGACGCCCGCCGTCTATTCGGTGACCAGCGTGGATATAAAAGCGGGGAGGTGCCTCTTCAAATCGACCGACACGAAGATATCGTTCGACGGTTTCATGGCGCTTTACGGCGATCCGGAACTCGAAGAGGACGGGAAACTCAAAAACAAGATCCCGGAATTAAAGGCCGGCAAGAATCTCGACCTCTTGAGCCTCATACCGAGCCAGCATTTCACGAAGCCGCCGCCGAGATATTCTGACGCCTCGCTGGTCAAGGCCCTGGAGGAGAAAGGGATAGGCAGGCCCTCAACGTACGCGCCCATCATACAGACCGTAATAGCCAGAAACTACGTCAATCGCGACTCCGGCTATTTCAAGCCGACAGAGCTGGGTTTCATAGTGACGGATCTTCTGATGCAGCATTTCGCCAGGATAATCGACGAAAAGTTTACGGCAAAGATGGAGGACGAATTGGACGGCATAGAGGCGGGCGAGATAGACTACCTCGTGGCCTTGAAAAGTTTCTACAGCCCGTTCATGTACCTCATAGACAAGGCGAAGACCGAGATGAAAGACGTGAAGAAAGAGGTCGTGCCCACGAACGAGATCTGCGAACTCTGCGGCAAGCCGATGGTGGTAAAATGGGGCCGCCGCGGAAAATTTTTAAGTTGTTCGGATTATCCCACGTGCAAATATTCCAAATCGATAACCACCGGCGTGAAATGCCCGCAGCCGGGGTGTGACGGAGAGCTGATTGCGAGAAGGTCTAAGCGGGGGCCGTTCTACGGGTGCTCGAAATATCCGAAGTGCACGTATACGTCGAGGAAATTGCCGGAGAGTCCGGAAAGAGAACAGGGCGCAGAGCACAGAGAACAGAAATAGAAAAATGCAGCGATTTATCGATAAATTTATTAATTACCTGAAAGCCGAGAAGAACGCGTCGGAGCATACGATACTCAATTATTCCATAGATCTTAAGGATTTCGCCGCCTTTGCGGGCGGCGCAGACGTGGAAGAGGTTAACCACCTCTTGGTCAGGCGGTACCTGGCAGCGGCCAGGACGAAGAACCTTTCCAAGAGGACGGTGGCGAGAAAGCTCTCTTGTTTAAGGAGTTTCTTCAAATTTCTCCTAAGGGACGGCTATATAAAGACGAACCCTATAAGCGCCGTTTCAAGCCCCAAGCTCGACAAGTACCTGCCCGTCTTTCTCGACGAGAACAAGATAACGAGACTCGTCAACTCGCCCGACGGCAATACGCCCGGGGGCTTGAGAGACAGGGCGATATTGGAGACGCTTTATTCTACCGGCATAAGAGTGGGGGAACTCGTGCGGCTGGGCCTGGGCGACGTGGATTTTATAAGCGGCGTTGTGACGGTTTTAGGCAAAGGGCGCAAGGAGAGGATGGTCCCCATAGGCGATACGGCGATTTTGGCCATCAGGCGATATCTGGATAGCCGCGATAAATTATCCAAAGGGCTTAAAGATAAAGGGGCTGTATTTTCAAACAGGTTCGGCACGAGGCTGACGGACAGGAGCGTTCGCCGGATGATAGATAAATATATAAAAAAGTGCTGTATAGAAGAAAAGATATCGCCGCATGCCTTAAGGCACTCCTTTGCGACCCACCTTTTGGACAGGGGCGCCGACTTAAGAAGCGTCCAGGAACTTCTCGGGCACGTCAACCTCTCCACGACCCAGATCTACACTCATGTTACCACAGAACGCCTGAAGGCCGTTTACGATAAAGCGCATCCGCGCGCGTAATAAGTCGCTAGTTCTTAGTTGTCAATTCTTGGCTATAAGAGAAAAACATGAAACTTTTTTATAACTTGATATTTTTACTCTATTC
>CAZPYQ010000108.1:0-4415 GCA_964590585.1 uncultured Planctomycetia bacterium
GCTGCATAGATTACAATACCTCCCTTCTCGAAGGTCTTAACGTGAACGTATCAACCATAAAAAGTATCTGGAATTCGGCTGAATATAGAAATTTCAGGAGGAATATGCTGCAGGGGAGGATTCCTCTCTGCAATAAATGTTTCTTCTCTTGATAAGGAACGCCGCATGAGTCTTAAAGGCAGGATAGCGCTTATAATACCGGTAAAAAACGAGGAGAGTTCCATCGGGGTCCTTTTGGAGTCCCTGAAGGCGCAGAAGAGGAAGCCCGACGAGATAATCATAACAGACGGCGGATCCAGGGACAGGACCGTAGAGATAATAGAATCGTACGGGAAAAAGGGTATCCCCATAAAACTGATCAGGTCCCGCGCCGCCTATCCCGGAAAGGGGAGAAACATGGCGATAGCGTCTTCGGATTGCGACTGGATAGCCATGACGGACGCCGGGATAAAATTGGACGCGGATTGGCTCGGCAATCTCATGCGTCCCCTTGAGGAGAGAAGGGACTTGGACGGCGTATACGGGAACTATGAACCGGTCACCAGCTCCTTCTTCAAGGAGTGCCTGGCTATAGTGTTCGTGCCGGCGCCTAAACTCATAAACGGAAAGAAGATGAGAGCGCATTTCATAGCCTCGAGTGTCTTAAAGAAAGATGTCTGGAAGGAGGTCGGGGGGTTCCCGGACTTCAGGGCCGCGGAGGACAGGATATTCATGGAAAAGGTGGAAAGGGAAGGGTTTCGCATGGGGTTTTCCGTCGACGCCAAGGTCCTGTGGGACATACCATCTGATTTCAGGACGACATTCAAGAGGTTCGCGCTCTTTTCCATGCATGACATAAAGGCGGGCAGGTTCATGGATTGGCATCGGGGCGTCATATTCATGTATCTTTGGGGCGCCATCCTGGCGTTCCTTGGGGTAATCTTTTCGCCTTTCTGGTATTTAGTCCTCATCTTAAGCGTATTTTTAAGGTCCTCGAATCTGATGCGGGAAAAGGTGGAGGGGGCAAGATTACCGTTTGGCATGTATATGAAAAAACTGATCCTGGTCACCTCTATCATGATATGGATAGACTTCGCCATGTTTTGGGGCATAGGGAAATATATGATGAGCAAGCTTAAAAAAGAAGACAATGAATAAAACGACACAGTCATGAAGATACTGCTCATATATCCGCTTTTATCGAGAAGAAGGTCCAATATCGACGAGAATAAGCAATATTGGCCGCCGCTTGGCCTGGCTTATCTGGCGAGCGTCCTCGAGGCGCGCGGCGATATTGTACAGATACTGGACAGGGATGTGGTCTTGCGCAAAAACGCGATGGACTTTGAAAAGACGGATAAGATAACCCTGGACAGGATAGAAGAGATGGATGCGGATGCCGCCGGCATAAGCGTGACGACGCCCAACATGCCCGATGTCTTTCATGTATCCAAAATCATAAAGGAAAGATTTCCCGATGTCATGGTGGTGGCGGGCGGGCCCCACGTCACAGGCGAGCCCGCGCTTACATTGAAAGAGGCGCCGTATGTGGACGCGGTGGTAAGGGGGGAGGGCGAACTGACCATCTCCGAGATAGCCGAAGGCCGTGATATCGCGCTCATAAAGGGCGTCACCTACAGGCGCGGCAGCGATTTTGTGTCGAACGCCGACAGGGACAATATCTCCGATATAGACGAACTGCCGCTTCCGGCGCGCCATCTTTTGGACATGAAATTCTATACCAGGCCGTCCAGGTTCACGAGCAGGAACTTGAGTCTAAGGGCCACTTCCATATTCACCGCGAGGGGATGCCCGTACCGCTGTGCCTATTGCGCGGGGCCGCTGGTATTCAGCGGGAAGGTGAGATTCCATTCGCCGGAGCGCGTCAT
The DNA here is from genome assembly GCA_964590585.1 of uncultured Planctomycetia bacterium. GTDB lineage: Bacteria > Omnitrophota > Gorgyraeia > 2-01-FULL-45-10 > JAHFGN01 > CAZPYQ01. The sequence goes on from CAZPYQ010000108.1 coordinate 1,869, forward strand.
ACGGGAGATAGACGAACTTGTGTCCAAGTACCAGGTGGAGGCGCTCTATTTCGCGGAAGACATGTTTTTGAGTTCCAGAAGAAGGGCCGAGGAGCTTCTGGGGCTCTTCATAGATAAGGGGATAGCGGAAAAGGTCCGGTGGATAGCCCAGGCGAAGGCGAATATCATAACTGAAGATCTCCTGTCGCTCATGAAGAAGTCCGGCTGCGTCGGGCTGGAGTACGGTTTCGAATCCGGCTCTCAACGGGTGCTGAACCTCATGCATAAGAAACTCTCCGTGGAAGAGAGCCTCGAGGCCGCGCGCCTTACGAGGCGCTCCGGGTTAAGGTTCCAGGCCAATATAATAGCCGGATACCCGGGCGAGAAGGAGGATGATTTCAGGAGAACAATAGAATTCATAAAGAAGATACGGCCCAGCATGGTGGGTTTCAATATCTTCATGCCCCTGCCGGGGACTGCAAGCTACGAAGAATTAAAGGCCGGGGGAAAGGCGCTGCCGCGCTGGGAAGACATAGGCGACCCGGAGACGCCTCACATAAACTACGCCGATATGCCGGAGAACGTATTTGAAAGGCTCTATTTCGAGACACGGCTTAAGGTCATACTGCCTATAAACCTAAGGAACTTCGTAAAGGATAATATAAAAAACCCGTTAAGGCTCATTAAAGTGGGGCTCACACAGTTCAAGGGGGTCGTCGTAAAGACCCTTAGGGCCTCGTTCAGGCTCATGTCCTTAAAGCGCGCAGGAAAAGGCGATGTGACAGTTGTCCTATACATCTCATATAACGGTTTATTGGAGCCCATCATAACATCACAGGCCATACCTTACCTCGAGGCGCTTGCGAGGAGGGGGTTTAAATTTGTGCTCGTAACCTATGAGAAGAGAAAGGACCTCAAGAAGGCCCGCGGCGCGGAGCTGCGCCTCATGAAAAAGGAATTGAAAGCGAAAGGGATAGAGTGGCATTATCTTGTTTATCACAAATATCCTCCCGGCATTTCCACGCTTTACGATCTTCTCGCGGGAGCGGTCTATGCGCTGCCTCTCGTCATCCGGGAAAAGGTCGCCATAGTCCATGTGAGAGGCATCACGCCGGGGATCATGGTCATGCTGCTTTCAAAGATCCTTAGGTTTAAGACGCTTTTCGATATGAGGGGGCTACTGGCCGAGGAATACGTCGGAGGCGGGCTATGGAGAGAGAACGGCCTCTCTTTTAGATTAGTCAAGAAGGCGGAGGAGCGCATGCTTAGGACCGCGGACGCGGTGACGGTCCTCACAAGGAAACACCTGGAATTCAATAAAGGCATCGACTGGCTCGTGTCCAGAAAGATCCCCATGGAGGTGGTGCCGTGCTGCGTCGACATGGACCGTTTCCGCTATAGTTCCGAAGAGAGGGCCGCCGCAAGAAGGGAGTTGGGCTACGCAGATGAGTTTCTTTTGATGTATCCGGGGAAGATAGGCACCTTCTACTTTGTGAAAGAGATGATGGATTTTTATTTAAAACTATCGGAGGCCATTCCGGGAGCCGTCTTTCTTGTATTGACAAACGATCCTCCCGGACCTCTTCTGGAGATGGCCAAAGCAAGGGCCCTGGGAGAAGACAGGGTGAGGGTGATTACGGGCTTAGGGTTTGAGGATATGCCGCGGCATGTCCGCGCGGCGGACGCCGGCATATTCTTCATAAATCCTTATAAGAAGATAGGCTCCTCCCCCATAAAGATGGGCGAATTCCTCGCCTCCGGCGTTCCGGTCATAATAAATCCCGGCGTAGGCGACACGGAGGAGATGGTGCGCGGGAACAGGGCGGGCGTGGTCGTCACTGATTTTAGCGCCCCCGCCTATAAGGGCGCCGTAAAAGAGTTGATGGCGTTAAAAGACGAAGGCGCGGACCTGAAGACACGATGCCGCGACACGGCCTCAAGGCATCTTTCGCTTGCCGGCGGCGTCGAAAAATATTCCGGTATATATGCCGCGCTTAGCTTAAAGGCGATATGAAAGTACTTTTTCTTGTCCCATATCCGACAGAAGGCGCCTCCAACAGGGTTAGGGTGGAGCAGTTCCTCCCCTATCTTAAGGGCGAGGCCGTGGAGTACAGGGTGAGGCCCTTTATGACGAAGCGCTTCTTCAGGATACTTTATTCGCCCCGTCACTATCTGGAGAAGATGGCATGGCTCTTCATCTGCACATTGAGAAGGCTGTTCGACCTGGCCCTGGCCCTTGACTACGATATCGTATTCATACACAGGGAGGCCTATCCCCTGGGGGGAGCGTTCTTCGAATCGATATTATACAGGATGGGGAAAAAAATCATATTCGATTTTGATGACGCCATATTCCTGCCTAACACCAGCAAAGAAAATATATACATCGAGCGGTTCAAGAATCCCGATAAGACATCAAAGATCATAGCGCTTTCCGATTGTGTCATAGCCGGCAACCGGTACCTGGCCGATTTCGCCTCCAGGTTCAACAAAAACGTCGTCATAATACCCAGCTCCGTGGAGATAAACAACTATCGTCCGCGGCCCATGCAGGAAAAGGGCGAAAAG
>CAZPYQ010000109.1:0-4050 GCA_964590585.1 uncultured Planctomycetia bacterium
GATAAGGACCGCCTGGACGCGATGATAACCTCCGAGCTCATATTGAACAAGAACATATACTGCGACTCTTTTTTAAGCGCATACAGGAAAGGATGAGTCAGATGGAAAGAAAGAAAATAACTATCACGGATTTTAAGAATAAAAAGAGAGACGGCAAAAAGATAACCATGCTCACGGCGTACGACTACCCCATGGCCAGGCTGGTAGACGAGGCAGGCATAGATTCTATACTCGTAGGGGATTCGCTGGGCATGGTGGTCCTGGGATATGAGTCTACCGTTCCGGTCACGATGGACGAGATGATACATCACGCAAAGGCCGTAAGGCGAGCCGTGAAATACGCCTTTCTTGTAGGCGACATGCCTTTCATGTCATATCAGGTTTCAAAAGAGGAGGCGATCAGGAACGCCGGGCGGTTCATGAAAGAGGCGCTTTGCGATGCGATTAAACTCGAAGGAGGCTACGAGGTAGCTGAAACGACCCGGGCGATCGTAAACGCGGGTATTTCCGTCCTCGGCCATCTCGGCCTTACCCCCCAGACCATGTCAAAGCTGGGCGGGTTCAAGGTGCAGGGCAGGGATGCGGAAGCCGCTAATCATATAATCGGCCAGGCTCTAGCCCTTGAGAATGCCGGATGCTTTGCCATCGTCCTGGAGTGCGTCCCGGACATGCTCGCAAAGATGATATCCGAAAGGCTCAAGATCCCGACTATAGGCATAGGCGCGGGGCCGCATTGCGACGGACAGGTCCTCGTAACGAATGACATGGTCGGCCTATTCGACCGGTTCCTGCCGAAATTCGTAAAACAGTACGCCAGGCTCTCGGTGTCGATACTGGACGGTATAAAGAAGTATAAAGACGAGGTCGAAAGCGGACAATATCCCGATAAAGAGCATAGTTTTACGATAAAAGAAGAGGAATTGAAGAAGATAGGGAAGAAGTAAGGGATCTTGAGATGAAAATAGCGGTAGTCGGCCCGGGAGCCATGGGGTGCCTCATAGCGGCATCCCTGGCCGAAAGGACCAAAGAGGAGGTCTTCTTAATAGACAAAGACCCGGTCCGCGCGAGGACGTTGAGCCAAAACGCAATATCGGTCGAGGCCTCAGGGCCGGCCTTCAAGGTGAACGTGACCGCAAGCGCCCGTCCCCAGGACCTGGGCATATATGACCTTGTAATGATCTGCACTAAATCCTATTCCACCGACGACGCCTGCCGGCATGTAAAGGACATGGTCGGCGGAAAAACCTGCATACTGACCCTCCAGAACGGCATAGGTAACATCCAGATATTGGAAGAACATTTCGGAAAAGAGAGGGTCGTAGGCGGCGTGACGAGCCACGGCGCGACGCTTCTCGGCACAGGCCGTGTAAGGCACGCAGGCACGGGGGATACCGTCATAGGAAAACCGGACGGCAGAATGACGGGCACATTAAAGGCCATTCAGGGAATCCTTACCAAGGCAGGTTTTGATACGAAGATATCCAGGGACATAAACTCCATCATCTGGTCGAAGCTTATCATAAATGCCGGGATAAACGCCTTAACCGCCATAACCCGGTTTCGTAACGGCATGCTCGCGGAGCACGAAGGGACGCGCGAACTCATGAAGAATGCCGTCTCCGAAGCGCTAAGGATAGCCAAACGCAAAAGGATAAGGTTGATGTATGACGACCCGATACAGAAGTGCGAGTCCGTTTGCAAGGCGACGGGCAACAACATCTCTTCCATGCTTCAGGACATCTTAAATAAAAAACGCACAGAGATAGATTATATAAACGGCGCTATAGTGAGGCAGGGCAAGAGCCTCGGCATACCCACTCCGGTCAATGAAGCCCTGACACACCTGGTGAGGGCGATCGAGGCCGGTTACGAAAAACAACTCTTCCAAAGAAGCTAATATGCTGATAATAGGCGAGAGGATAAATTCCACGAGGCTGAAGACCAGGGAGGCGATAGGTTCAAGAGACGCCTTATTTATAGCCAAAGAGGCGCACGGCCAGTTCAAGGCCGGGGCGCGGATATTGGATGTGAACTGCGCCATGGCCCTCGAGAACGAGCCGGACGATATAGATTGGGTAATAGGCATCATACGGCGAGAGGTGCCGTCCGCCGGCATATGCGTCGACTCGCCGAATCACCTGGCTATAGCCAGGGCTCTTAAAGCATATGACGGGAAGGGCGAGATATTCATCAATTCCATAACGGCGGACGAGGATCGCATGGCGAAGATCGTCCCGCTCGCGCTCGAATACGGCGCCAACCTGATCGCGCTCGTCATGGACGAATCCGGCATGCCGAACACCAGGCAGGAAAGAAGGTCGGTAGCCGAACGTATATTGAAAGCCGTAAAGAAATACAACTTCGACGAGAAGAAGCTGTATTTCGATCCCCTTATACGTCCGTTGGCTACAGAGCCGGAACAGGCGGATGAATTCTTAGGTTCAATAGCCCTCATCAGATCCTTAGGGGCTGTTAAGACGGTATGCGGCTTGAGCAACATATCGTTCGGCCTGCCGAAGAGAAGCCTCATAAATGCCTCGTTCTTAAACCTGGCCCTGGCCAGCGGGCTCGACGCCGCCATAATGGACCCCCTTGACAGGGCGGTCATTCGATCGCTTTGGGCCACAGAGGCCGTTTCGGGCAGGGATAAATACTGCAAAAATTATATAGCCGCTTTTCGCGAAGGAAGACTGTAGATGGCAAAACGCATATTCATAGCCGCCACCATGCAGAACGACGGCAAGACGACCGTCTCCCTGGGGCTCATAGCCGCTTTAAAGAAACGCTTCTCCCGCATAGGGTTCATTAAGCCCATAGGCCAACGCTATCTTCTGGAACAGGGGTACCAGGTCGACGAGGATTCTGTCCTCATAGAGGACATATTCGGCATAAAGTGCAACATAAAGGACATGTCTCCGGTCGCGATAGCGAAGGGCTTTACCGAACGCTTCATCGAGAAGGGCGCGGAGGAGGATTACGCCGAAAAGATAGAGGAGTCTTTCGCGAGGATTGAAAAGGATAACGACCTTGTCATAATAGAGGGGACAGGGCATGCGGGCGTGGGGAGCGTATTCAACCTCTCCAATTCCACCGTCGCTAAGCTCCTGGGCGCGAAGGCGGTTTTGATATCGTCCGGCGGCATAGGTAAGCCAATAGACGAGTTCATGCTCAATAAGGCGCTCTTCGACAGGGACGGGGTGGAGCTGGCGGGAGTCGTGGTGAACAAGATCCTGCCGGAGAAATACGACAAGATAAGCCGACTGGTGAAGATGGGCCTGAAACAGAAGGGACTCTCCGTCCTCGGTGTCCTGCCATACCAGAGGATACTGGACATGCCCACCATGCGCGACATAAAAGACGGCTTGAGGCTGGAGCTTTTGTTCGGCGAAGAGAACCTGGATATCCCGGGCGAGAGCATCCTGATAGGGGCCATGGCGCTTAGGGATGTCGCGCAGTACCACAAGACGGGATCTATCATCATAACGCCGGGCGACGGGGACGATATAATAAGGTATCTCGTCAAGGCGCACCTAGACAGGAAGGCGCCGAAAAAGACCGCGGGCATAGTATTGTCCGGCGGCACCCCTCCGGGCCTGAAGACGCAGCACATGCTCCAGGTATCCCGCATAGCGACCCTTATATCAAAAGACGACACCTACTCCATCGCCTCGCGGATACATTCGCTCACGATCAAAATAAAGCCCCAGGACAAGGACAAGATAAAGATTATCTTCGATATGGTCGAGAAATACGTGGACATCGACAGGGTCATAACTAACCTCTCGTGAAAAAACGCCGCCTCACATATCTTGTATACCTTATAATCCTTCCGGCCGTCCTTCTGGCCGCCTCATATTTTGCCAGCTACCGCGAGACGCCTCACTTCAAAAAGGCCCGTGTAATGATGGGCACGGTCGTGGAGATATCGGTCGCCGGCTCCGACGAGAAGACCGCGTCCCGCGCGGTCGAGGAGGCGTTCAGGGAGATGGAGCGAATTGAGAATAAATTCAGCGCCTTTAAAGAGACGGGCGTTGTAGGCCGGATAAACCG
>CAZPYQ010000110.1:0-4033 GCA_964590585.1 uncultured Planctomycetia bacterium
ATATAAGATAATAATCCAGCCAATCGCGCTCTTCCTCATCATCTCCTTCGTCGCCTATGACCTCTCATGGGCGTATCCTGAAGATCATCTGAGCCCACCTGATATCGCAAGGCCGTTGGACAGTAAGGCATGGGAAGAAGCCAGGGTGAGGTATGCCCTGGCAACTCTATTGACAGGCGCCAGTATAGACATTGCCGCCGCCTCCCGAAGGTCTTCGTCCGGCGACGTATTATTCGACTTTGCCGGAAAGACGGCTGCCCAGGGCGGGTATCTTGTGCCGTCTTTTGTGGACGGAAAAAGTTACTCTGTATTTGTCAATTCAAACGGAGAGGTAGGGAGCGTCTATCCGTTCGAACCTAAGGCCGCCAATCTGTCACATAGTTACGGTCACTATTACCCGGAATCGCGTCTTTTAACGGACCCATCCTATGCCCTTGATCCTCTTCCGGTAATATCAGATGATTATCCCCAGGTGAGGGAATTAAAGCGTCTTACAGGCATTAGCTTTCTGCCTGCCGCGGTAATCTCAAATAGCGGCGTATTCCCGCCTGCCTTAACACGATTGGCGGACTCGCGCCCCGATAAACCATTTCTTATAGTTCCTGATTACGCGCTGAGGGATCCGGCCCTCGCGGGGGCGGTTTACGCGAGGGTGCTGGGATCCGGAGCCCGCATTGCGGGAGAGAGGGCCTCATCGAGCGGCGCGATAGATGTCTTCACGCTGGCCGATGAGCTTGTATCCAAAGAGGGCGTTACATATAAAGAATGGAAATGGCATCTCGCGCTCATGGCGTCTAAGTTATATGCGCGCTCGCACGGGTCCATTGTACATATGGCGAACATCCTGGAAGAACTGGACAGGATGTGGGGGTCAGGGCTTTCAGGTATATTTTATCCTGCTGCGCTCCGGGGCAAAAAGAACCTGACTGTGGGAAGTTACGCGCGCGAATTGGGGCGTCTCACGGATCGCCTATCTATTCTGGCGGAATATGATGCCGGTAGAGAAAAACCCCAGGCATCCGGCGCGGAGATTATAAAACTGGCCCAACTGGCCAGGCGGGAGGTGACTAGGAACGTACAGCGGCTCTACCAGATAGGCGAGATCAACAGGGAAGAGATCCAGTCAAGGATAAGGGCCAGGGTTGCCGATAATCCTTCGCGTGATGAAGAAACCCGGAGGCTCCTCAGAGACTGGTATGACGCAAATCAATTATTTGTGGCTTTATGCGGCCACTATTGGGCTATCACTTCCGGCGTATCACCGAGTGGCATTATCAACTACGATGTTGATATGGAAACGCTCGCTTCTGATTTGGTAAATCGCGTAGATAATACCTGGTTTACCGTTATGCGCAGTCTGCCACTTACGGTCGATGTCGCATTTTTGGTCGAGATGGCCGGCCTCCCAACTATCCCCGTCACCTGCGCCGAGGCCGCATACAGGGCGTTGCAGGAGTTTATCAAGAACGCCCTCATGGCGTTGCCACGCGCTCCAGGCGGTTACCCATATGGAGAGATATCCATTACAGGCAGAAATCGTCCTAATGCCATTGAGATATCCGTAACCGATAACGGCAAAGGCGCAGGAGAGGAGGAGGTTAAACGGGCTTTCGATATAGGGTATACCTGGCATTCGGTCGAAAATACGCTCTATTCCGTAATAGCGGGATATTACGCAGATATCGAAACCAATACGAGAATTGAGCGCTGGGCCGATCTTCCCCTCGCCGGGTTCGGCCTGGGCCTCTCTAAAGCCGCATGGTGCGCCCGCTTCATCGGCGGCAGTGTAAGTTTTGAAAGCGACGGGCCCGGCAGGGGCGCGAAGGCGAGTCTTACAATTCCGCTTATACGCCCGTCCCGCGCCTCATACTTCGACAAAGGCTCAGTTCAAGGCCCTGAGCGAAGTCGAAGGGCCTCGTCGAGCGGGGGCGACGCTTCATCGTATCCTTTAAATAAATGGTACATGCGCGCGGCGAATACGCTTATCTATTTATTGGCGCCCTCAACCATAATCTACGGCCAGACGATGGAGAACGGGAGGGCATCGCAAGCCAGCGACGATATGCTTACAGCCGTTTTATCAGTCATTGCCGCGGGAGTGATAGTGCTCGGCAATATCTGTTTTTATTATTGGCTTAAGTATGTGGCGAATAAAAAGAAAGAGCATGTGAGGGAGGTGATCAAAGAAATACATTCCCATCGCCTGGATGACGAGTGGAGTCCGCCGTCTTCCGCGCCGGGCGCGTCAGAAGTTGCATCCGGCAGATGGAGAAGGGAATTGGCCGAGACGCATTGCCCTTTATCGGAAAACGAAAATTTATTTTTAAGTAACCTGCTAAGGGATAGCGGACTAAACGATTGCGGCCTTGTTTCGGCGACCCTCTTTTTAAATTCCACTTATGATCCCCAAAAAAGCAATCTTACTTCGGGAGACAGGATGATGTTCGAATTTATATCGCAGAGACTCAATCCCGTAGTGTGGGGGCGTCATCCCTGGACATACGAGATGGGGTTATCCGAAAGAGATGTGATAAGATTATTCGGCACCGGCGGCATAGACGCGGTGTGCGCGCTTTTGGACGAGAATCCCGGCGTGTCAAGGGGCCTATCCTCGGTAAGGGCCCTTGTGGCTCAAGCCAGCGCGTATTCTTCCGGAGAATTGGCTGAGGGGCTAGCCGCGGCCAGAAAGGCGTTTGATGAGTTAGAGGCGGGACCCTCGGACGACGGCGCTTCACCTTTTGATACTACCGTCAGGCGGTCGTCGAGCGGCATGAGGCGGGATAAAAAGGATAGGTTTAAAGATGAGGCCGGGCAATTAAGTCTTTTCGATAAAAAAGAGAATGGCCCTCTCCAGTCCGGCGCGCAGGCGACAATCTTTACGGATAGAGAAGAAGAAAAGGCCGAAGAATCTCTCTCCTTCCTCGGTATGTCCTTTACGGAAAAGGCCGGAGTGAAATACGTGAACCATCCTCTTATGGCCCCCGGTACTATTGAGTTCAGGGGATATCAGGTAAACCTGGCTTCTGCGGCCTGCCGCGCAAACAGTATCGTGGTGCTTCCTCCCGGCCTGGGCAAGACCATCGTGACGGCCCTTGTTATCGCCAGACTGATGAGTAATCAACCGGGTTTGAAGGTTCTCGTCACCGCTCCGACCAATGAGCTTGCCAGGCAGCTTTGCGGCGAATTCAAAAGATTTTTACCCTCCCTGAATATCGCGAATATCACCTCGGAACATAGCCGCGAAAAGCGCGGCGGCCTATGGCGGGATAATGATATCATAACAATGACACCGCATCTTGTGGTTAAAGACGCGAGATCCTCCAAACCGTCCTTCGACTTGAGCCAGGCGGGTTTCCTTGTGGTCGACGAAGTGCATCATGATGTGGAGGAGCACGCCACAGCCCAGGCCATCCGGATTTATGGCCAGCGCAAGCCTCCGGGCGCCCTGATGCTCGGCATAACGGGATCTTTGGGCTATAAACTAGGCGAGACCGAGAAGATACGCCGGTCTCTGGGCGTCGCTTACGGCCAGATGCTTGTAAGGACGGAGGACGACCCCGACGTGGCGCCGTACATCCATAGGGCGGATAATTTCAAAGTCGGTGTCAAGTATGAAAGCGCTGTCTTCGGAGAGGTGGACAGTCTTATAAGAAGGGCGTTTATGAAAGCCGTGAAATGGCTGGCAGGATTTGATTTCGTCCAGAAGGCGCTTAAGGGGGAGACAGGCGAGAATTATGTTCTGCCCGAATTTCGAGGGGAGGGGTTTGAAGATTTGGACGAGGAGCGGATCGAGGAGATGCTGGACAGGTTCTCTTACCGGTTCTTTAAAAAACTGGAAGCGGTCATCTCCGGGATGCGCGAAGAAGTGAAGGCGCTTATCCGAAAGGGCCTGGCCGAAGAGGAAGACCTAAAATGGCTGAACTGGGCCGAGAGCGTGCGCACGAGGGCCAATGAACTGCGCAGGATATACATGCTTTTAAAGACGCACGGCCTCTCGGAGGTGGACGCGGCCTTTGACGATATGGAAGAAGAG
>CAZPYQ010000111.1:0-4019 GCA_964590585.1 uncultured Planctomycetia bacterium
GGCCTGGCGCGCATGAAACGCTCCTGCGTGGAACGCATGTCGATCTACGACTTGGATGCCGCGATGCCGCACAACCTGATCAACCCCAAGCTTATTTCCGCGGCGATCAAGGATTTCTTCGGCCGCAGCCAGCTTTCGCAGTTCATGGACCAGACGAACCCGCTTGCGGAATTGACCCACAAGAGGCGCTTGAGCGCCCTGGGGCCGGGCGGTTTGAACAGGGAACGCGCCGGTTTCGAGGTGCGTGATGTCCACTATTCGCATTATGGCAGGGTTTGCCCGATAGAGACGCCTGAAGGCCCGAACATAGGCCTCATATCTTCTTTAAGCATGTTCGCCAGAATAAACGATTTCGGTTTCATAGAAACGCCTTATAGAAAGGTCGAAAAGGGGTACGTTACGGACAAGGTTGAATACCTGTCCGCCGATATAGAGGATCTTTATGTGATAGCCCAGGCCAACGCGAAGGTGGACTCGCGCGGATATTTCGAGGATAAGAAGGTCTTTTGCAGGTATAAAGACGACTTCGTCCAGGCCGAGCCTAAAAACGTCCAGTATATGGACGTCTCTCCGAGACAACTCGTCAGCGTCGCGGCCGGCTTGATACCTTTCCTGGAGCACGACGATGCCAACAGGGCCCTCATGGGCTCTAATATGCAGCGCCAGGCGGTTCCGCTTTTGGAGACGGAAGCGCCCCTTATAGCTACCGGTTTGGAGCATAGGATAGCCAAAGATTCGGGGGCCGTAGTGGTGGCGAGAAGCGGCGGCAACGTTACCGCGGTTGACGGCAACGCGATAGTCGTTTCAGGAGAGCGCTATAAGCTGCGAAAATTCGACAGGTCAAACGCCAGCACATGCGTCAACCAGAGGCCTATCGTCAGGCTGGGCCAGAAGGTGAAAGAGGGCGACATAATAGCGGATGGCCCTGCCACAAAAGACGGGGAACTCGCGCTTGGAAAGAACGTTTTGGCGTGTTTCATGCCGTGGAGGGGTTATAATTTCGAGGATGCCATACTGTTAAGCGAAAAACTTGTAAGAGAAGATGTATATACCTCTATACATATAGAGGAGTTCGAGATAGAGGCGAGGGATACCCGGCTCGGCAACGAAGAGATAACGAGGGACATACCCAATGTCGGAGATGAGGCCTTAAGGAATCTTGACGAGGGCGGCATAGTAAGGATAGGCGCGGAGGTGGAGCCTAACGATATCCTGGCGGGAAAGGTTACGCCCAAGTCAGAGACGGAGCTGTCGCCCGAAGAGAAGCTTTTACGCGCGATATTCGGCGAGAAGGCGGGCGATGTCAAGGATGCGTCGCTCACCGTCCCTCCGGGCATAGAAGGCATAGTAGTTGACGTGCGGGTCTTTTCGCGCAGAGAGATGAGGTCAAAGACAAAAGAAGAGAAGGCCAGGGAGCTCAAAGAGATAAAGGCCGTGGAGGAGCTTTACGAAGCGCAGATAGAGAAGGCCAAGGCGGAGAAGCACAAGAAACTGCACAAATTATTGGTGGGACAGAAGATCGCCAGCGGCATACTGGATGAGAAATCAGGAAGGGCGCTGGTCGCCCAGGGCAGGACGGTGCGCGTGAAGGACCTTGAGAGAATAGTCGAGAAGGCCGATCTGGAGAATATAAAACTGGTTAACAACCAGGCGCTCGAACAAGAGATTGCCCGCGTAGTGAGGCTCCTGGACGCGCAGATAGAAGAACTCGTGTATGAACTCGACCGCGAGATAGACAGGGTGAAGAGGGGCGATGAGCTTCCTCCCGGGGTCTTGAAGAAGGTGAAGGTATATGTCGCTTCAAAGAGAAAGGTCTCCGTTGGAGACAAGATGGCCGGCCGCCACGGCAATAAGGGCGTTGTGGCGAAGATCATGCCGGAAGAGGATATGCCGTTTTTGGATGACGGTACCCCGGTTGAGATAGTCTTAAACCCGCTCGGCGTGCCTAGCAGGATGAACGTCGGTCAGATCCTGGAGACCCATCTGGGGTGGGCGGCTAAGATACTCGGTTTTCGTGTGGCGTCCCCGGTATTCGACGGCGCCAAGGAAGGCGAAATAAAGCTTGAGATGAAAAAAGCGGGCCTTCCGGAAAGCGGCAAGGTGGCCTTGAGAGACGGCCTTACGGGCAAGCCGTTCGATCAGAATGCCACGGTGGGGTATATATATATGATGAAGCTTGCGCACATGGTGGACGATAAGATACACGCGCGTTCAATCGGCCCGTATTCGCTTGTGACCCAGCAGCCCCTGGGAGGGAAGGCGCAATTCGGCGGGCAGAGGTTCGGCGAGATGGAGGTGTGGGCGCTTGAGGCATACGGCGCCGCGTATACGCTCCAGGAGCTCCTGACCATAAAGAGCGACGATGTCATAGGCAGGGCCAAGATATACGAATCCATCGTGAAGGGGGAGGGCACCCATTATACGGGCACGCCGGAATCATTCAACGTGCTTATAAAAGAATTACAGAGTCTCGGTCTGGACGTGAAGATGGAGACCATGAAAAAATAATATGAAAGAACAATTTACACCCACATTCAACTCAATAAGCATAAAGATAGCGTCCCCGCAGAGCATAAGGAGCTGGTCAAAGGGCGAGGTGAAGAAGCCCGAGACGATAAACTACAGGACCCTGAAGCCCGAGAAGGACGGCCTGTTCTGCGAGCGTATATTCGGTCCGACGAAAGATTATGAGTGCAATTGCGGAAAATACAAGCGCATAAAACATAAGGGCATCATCTGCGACCGCTGCGGCGTGGAGGTTACGCGTTCAAGTGTCCGCCGGGAGCGGATGGGCCACATAGAATTGGCCACTCCAGTTTCGCATGTCTGGTTTTTCAAGGTCATGCCTTCGCGGATAGGAACGCTTCTGGGCTTAAGTTCAAGAGACCTGGAGAAGGTGCTCTACTATGAAGAATACATAGTCATAGACCCGGGCACGACCCCGCTCAAGGAGAAGGAGCTTTTGTCCGAGGATAAATACAATGAGCTTAAGGAAAAATACGGCGGAAATTTCACCGCGAAGATGGGCGCCGAGGCGGTGAAGGAACTCTTAAAGATGATCGATCTGGATAGACTGGCCTCGAAGCTCAAGAAGGAACTTAAAGAGGTAAAGGGCGACCTCTCGCAGAAGAAGAGCGTAAAGACATTAAAGATAATAGAAGACTTCAAGAATTCCGGGAATAGGCCCGAGTGGATGGTAATCGACATACTGCCGGTCATCCCCCCGGACTTAAGGCCTCTCGTTCCTTTGGACGGCGGCAGGTTCGCGACGAGCGACCTGAACGACCTGTACAGAAGGGTCATAAACAGGAATAACCGTCTTAAGAAACTGCTTGAACTTAAGGCGCCCGAGATAATCATACGTAACGAGAAGAGGATGCTCCAGGAGTCCGTGGACGCCCTCATGGATAACGGAAGGCAGGGCAGAGCCGTATTAGGGCCCGGAAACCGGCCCTTAAAATCCTTAAGCGATATGCTTAAAGGAAAGCAGGGGCGGTTCAGGCAGAATCTGCTGGGCAAAAGGGTAGACTACTCCGGCAGGAGCGTAATAGTCATAGGGCCGGAACTGAAGATACATGAGTGCGGGCTGCCGAAGAAGATGGCGTTGGAGCTTTTTGAGCCGTTCATAATAAAAAAATTGAAGGACAAAGGTTTCGTCCATACCATAAAGAGCGCAAAGAAGATGGTTGAAAAGACGAAGCTGGAAGTGTGGGACATACTTGATGAGGTTATACGCGACCATCCCGTAATGCTGAACAGGGCGCCGACACTGCACAGGCTGGGTATACAGGCTTTCCAGCCCATCCTAATCGAAGGAAAGGCCATAAGGGTTCACCCGCTCGTCTGCGCGGCATTCAACGCTGATTTTGACGGTGACCAGATGGCCGTGCATGTGCCGTTGTCTATCGAGGCCCAGATAGAGACGCGCTTCTTGATGCTGGCGACAAACAATATATTCTCCCCGGCTGACGGCAGGCCCATCATAACCCCCAGTCAGGATATAGTACTCGGGATTTATT
>CAZPYQ010000112.1:0-3984 GCA_964590585.1 uncultured Planctomycetia bacterium
CTTTATGCTTAATGTCCACGCCGCAGGCGGCGAGGAGATGATGAAGCGCGCCGCCGAGAGCGTCCTTATAGCGTCTCGAAAGCGAGGCGCAATGAAATCGAGGCTCATAGCGGTCACAATACTGACAAGCCTGGATAAAAATGGCTTGAAGAAGGTTGGCCTTGGTGGTAGTATAGAAAAGAACGTCCTCTCCCTCGCGCGGCTCGCTAAGAAATGCGGCCTGGACGGAGTCGTCTCTTCGCCGAACGAGATAAAATCGATCAGACAGAATACCGGCGAAGATTTTTTAATCGTGACACCCGGTGTCCGTCCCGGCTGGGCCGTGGCTAACGACCAGAAGAGGACCGCCACCCCACGAGAGGCGATCGAGCGCGGCGCAGATTATATAGTGGTGGGGCGCCCGATAACGGCTGTCGAGAATCCCGTTGTGGCCTGCGAGAGGGTGCTTGAGGAATTGAAAGAGATAAAGGTCCCAGAATGAAAGAGAAAGATGTTTTGAAGCTTTTCGAGGAGAAGGGTGCTTTCCTGACGGGCCATTTCAGGCTCTCGAGCGGCCTGCACAGCCAGAGGTATCTCCAGTGCGCCCTCGCGCTCCAGCACCCGGAGGCGTGCCGCAAATTATGCGGGGCCCTCACCTCAAAGTTTAAAGACGAAAAGATAGATCTTGTAGCGGGGCCGGCGCTTGGAGGCGTCGTCCTGTCCTACGAGATGGCAAGACAATTGGGTTGCCGGTCCATATTTGCGGAAAGAGAGAACGATAAGATGTCCTTAAGGCGCGGTTTCTCCGTTAAAAAAGGAGAGCGCTGCCTTGTGGTGGAGGATGTCGTCACCACAGGGGGCTCCATATCCGAGGTGATAAAACTCATGGAGGGCCTGGGCGGTAAAGTCGCTGGGGCAGCGTCTCTTATAGACCGCTCCGACGGTATAGACTTCGGCGTGAGATTCGAGACGCTGGCGCGCGTTAAAATAGAGGCATATGCCCAGGACGCATGCCCCTTATGCAGGGCCGGGCAGCCCGTGATAAAACCCGGTTCAAGAAAGTAGGAGAGCTGTTATGGCGGAAGATCTTAAGGCTTTGATAAATAAGATTCAGGCGGAGGGCGTTCAGGCCGCCGAGGACATGGCCAGGGCCATAGAGGACGAAGCCAGGCGCGCGGCCCGGTCGATAGTGGAGGGCGCCAAGAAAGAGGCCCAGGCGATAATCGCTTCTGCCGAAGACAAAGTCGCCAAGATGGAAGCCAGCTCCCAGGCCCTGCTTAAACAATCCGGAAGGGATCTTTTGCTGACACTGAAGAAAGAGATCGAAGCTATGCTCGAAAGGATAGTCGTCTCAAAGGTCCGCGAGGCGATGACCGCCGAAGACATGGCCAGGATAATAACTGCGCTCACACAAGATTATGTCGGTGCGAAGAAGGAACCTGTTGAGGTCTCCGTTAAAAAGTCTGACATGGAAAAGCTCCAGGGGTACCTCGTCTCCGAACTCGGGCATGAGGCGAAGAAGGGTATCGCGCTAAAATCCTCCGACGATATCCGCGGGGGCTTCATCATAAGTTTCGACAGCGGTAAGTCGCATTATGACTTCACCGATAAGGCGCTTGCGGAATACCTGGGAGGGTATCTCAAGCCGCAACTGGCCGAGATATTAAAGACGGTTTCCGGCAAATAGGGTCCTTAACCAGATGCCGCAATACTACATATATCTTATATCCAGTCTTCCTATGCTCCATTTTGGGGCCAAGGCGCCCTTTTCTTTCGGGAGTTTCTTGAAAATTTGCAAAGGCCTTGTCACGGATGACGGGCTGGCTATCCTGAAAACCTCTTCCCTCTCCGGCGCATATCCTTCTCATACGGCGCAGCCGACGCTAAAGGGGTGGCGGGATTTTGATATCGCCTTAAGAAACGAACTGGTCAGGATACGCGCCGGCCGCAGGCACATAGATGGTACCAGGTATCTCCGCCGGGACGGATATAATGATCTCTCGGTAACTTCCATCGCGGTCAGCGCGTCCAGGACGCCCTTTCTCATCGAGGCCGAAAGGACCTTGGACAAGGCAAGATGGGGCGTTCTCGATGAGATGTCATTGGGGCATTATTTTGATATAGACGCCCTCATAATCTACGCGCACAAACTGCTCATCCTCGAAAAGTGGGACAGGATAGAAGCGGCGGATAGGCCCAAAGCGCTGGAAGAAGCGCTCGGGACAGTTGAAAGGGGTTCGCATGGCGCTTAAAAGGACAGGCCATATAACGAAGATAAGCGGGAACATGGTCATGGTCGAGGTCGACGGCTTTGTCGTTCAGAACGAGGTCGCGTACATCATTCACGGCAAGGAGCGCCTCAAGTCCGAGGTCATACGGGTTCGGGGCAAAGGGGCCCAGATGCAGGTTTACGAGAATACATCAGGCCTAAAGATCGGGGAAGACGTGGAATTCACGGACGAACTTCTTTCCGTAGAGCTCGGCCCGGGCCTCCTGGGCCAGATATTCGACGGCCTGCAGAATCCGCTTCCGGAGCTGGCCAGGGAATGCGGCTTTTTCCTTAAAAGGGGCATATATCTCGAGGCCCTTTCCGGAGAGACGGAATGGGAATTTACTCCTCAAATAAAAGAGGGCGATATCGTAACGGCCGGGAGCAGATTGGGCTATGTGCCGGAGAAGGCGATCAGGCACTTCATCATGGTCCCTTTTAGTCTGGCAGGCGGCCTTAAGGTCACAAGGATTGCGAAACAGGGAAGGTATAAACTTAAAGATAGCATAGCCGAGGTGGAAGGCCGGGAAGGCAAAAGGCACGCAATCGCCATGGAGCAGATCTGGCCGGTGAAACTTCCCATAAAGGCCTACGCCGAAAAACTTAAACCGACGGAACCTCTCATCACAAAGATGCGCCTCATAGATTCGTTTTTTCCCGTCGCGCGGGGCGGGACGTACTGCATACCGGGGCCTTTCGGCGCCGGCAAGACCGTTTTGCAGCAACTGACCAGCCGCCATGCCCAGGTGGATATCGTCGTCATCGCGGCCTGCGGGGAGCGTGCCGGGGAAGTGGTGGAGACGCTGAAGACCTTCCCCAAAATAATGGACCCGGTTACCGGAAAACCCTTAAGCGACAGGACGGTCATAATATGCAATACGAGTTCCATGCCCGTGGCGGCGCGCGAATCCAGCGTGTATACCGCCGTCACGATAGCTGAATATTTCAGGCAGATGGGCCTGAACGTCTTCCTTCTGGCCGACTCCACTTCCAGGTGGGCGCAGGCGATGAGGGAGATGTCCGGCAGGCTGGAGGAGATACCCGGGGAGGAGGCCTTCCCCGCGTATCTCGAATCCAGGATAGCCTCGTTTTACGAAAGGGCCGGCGTCGTGAGGCTCGTAGACGGAAGTGTCGGGTCCGTGACGATAGGCGGGAGCGTCAGCCCGGCCGGCGGGAATTTCGAGGAACCTGTCACGCAGGCGACGCTTAAGGTGGTAGGGGCGTTTCACGGGCTTTCGCGCGAACGCTCGGACGCCAGACGGTATCCCGCCATAGACCCCTTGATGAGCTGGAGCAAATATAAGAGCTTTATCGATGAGCGTTATGTCCTTAAAGGGCACCGGATGCTGCGCAAAAGCCATGACGTCGTGCAGATGATGAAGGTCGTCGGCGAAGAGGGGACTTTATTAGGCGATTTTGTCGATTATCTTAAGGGAGAGTTTTTGGACTTCGTCTATCTGCAGCAGAACGCCTTCGACAAGGTGGACGAGGCGACATCGGCCGAGAGGCAAAAGTATGTATTCGCGTTCATATACGATATACTGGAGGCGGACTTCGATCTGGAAGACAAGGATAGCGCCAGGCGCTTCTTCCAGAGTTTAAGGCAGCTATTCCGCGGATGGAATTCCGCGGAGTGGAAGAGCGCCGAATTCGCCAATATAGAGAAGGAGATAGCGTCTCTTTTAAAATCTAAGGTCAGGCCGCAGGAGGAGAAGGCGGGTGCATAAGGTATATAC
>CAZPYQ010000113.1:0-3919 GCA_964590585.1 uncultured Planctomycetia bacterium
CCTTGCTCAAAAAATGCTTTGGAGGATTCCTTTTAGTCATCGGACTAAAGATGATTTTGCATTGATTGATCCTCCTTGTCTGATATAATATTAAGGAGCACAGAACGGGTGCGCATCGCCATTTATAATGCCAGGGCGGTTCTGCCGCGCAGGATCTTAGAAGGCGCGACCGTCATCATAGAAGATGGCATAATAAAGGCCATTTGGAAGGAAGATAGCGGTCTCAGGCGGCGGGTATATTCGGCCATAAATGCCAACGGAAATTACGTTTCGCCCGGTTTCATAGACACGCACATACACGGGTTGCCGGCAAAGATATTCCAAAAAGAGGCACGGTTCGGGACGACCTCTATCCTCCCGGCGGTATCGTGCGGTTCCCGCGCGGCCCTTGGGATGTACGCGCGAGAGGTAAAGAGGTTCATAGAGAAGGACAAGTTGGGCCCCAATATATTGGGTATCAGACTGGAAGGGCCCTTTATAAGCGTTGAAAAGGCCGGGGCGCAGGATAAGAGGCATATCCTGGAGCCCGGCTTAAAAAAATTACTGGATATCATAAGGCTCTCGGCGGGATTATTGAAGATGATGACCGTAGCGCCTGAGAGGATATCCGCCCCGGTTATTTTAAAAGAATTGCGGAAGAGGAACATCATCGCCTCTATAGGCCATTCCGACGCGACTTGCGGTGAGGCGCTTAAAGGCATAAGGACGGGCATATCCCACGCGACGCATGTCTTCAACGCCATGAGCGGTCTGGATAACCTCCCGCCCGGGGTCGTAGGCGCGGTATTGGCCAGCGGCAAAGTCACAGCCGAGGTAATACTGGATCTCGCGCATGTACATAAAGCGTTATTCAGGGCGCTCATCGAGAGAAAGGGGACCGACAGGGTTATATTGGTGACCGATTCTATCCGGAGCGAATTACCGGGTAATGCCGCGAAGAGAGGCGGAGCGTACAGGCTTAGAAGCGGCAGGATAGCGGGGTCTTATCTTACCATGAATCGAGCCATAGGAAACGCCTGCCGGGCCGGAGATTTATCCATACCCGAAGCCGTAAGGCTGGCGACGCTTAATCCGGCGCGTCTCCTCGGGCTCGGTAAGAAGAAGGGGTCTCTCGGCGCCGGGAAGGACGCCGATATCGTTATTTTCGATAAAAGATTTAATGTGAAACTGACGATGATAAACGGCAATATCGTCTATAGAGCGAGGGGGATATGAGAATCAGGGCCATTCTGATAGTAGTCTTATTTTTAGCATTTTTAGGATATTGGTTCCAACCGCCGGCGGTTCACGGCCAGGAAGGCGGCGAGAATACGGATAATAGAGACGGGGTCATAGAGGCGCTTAAAGAGAAGGTCCAGGTCCTCGAAAACGCCAGGGCGGAGAACAAAGAGGAGATCGACAGGCTGGTTCGCGAAAATAAGAGGCTTTTGGATAAGGGGCCGGGCGACATGGGCCGGGCGCCGCAAGATGCCGGAGGGCTGCCGAAGTTCGCCTATAATCCGGCAGTGGTGGCGCAGGATGCCGGACCAGGTACAGATTATCCCGCAGAAGACCCCGCCATTTACAAAAAGGCCAACGAGGCCTTCATACGGGGCAAAGGTTATTACGGAAACGGCGACTTTGAAAGCGCCAGGAGAGAATTTGAGGCGGCGCTGGAATTGAACCCGCGGCTTATGGCCGCCAGGGCGGAACTGGCCGACTGTTACAGGGATCTTAAAGATTATGATAACGCCCTTGCCCAATATAAGGTCATCACCTCAAAAATGCCCTATGCCGTGGACGCCTATAAGAAGATGGCGGATATATATCTGGAAGAAAAAGATACGGATAGCGCCCGTAAGGTCCTGAAAGAGGCCTCCGCGCTCAATCCGGCGGCAGAGGGGCTGCATGAGAAGATAGGCGTCATATTATATGACGAAGGTCTCTTCGAAGAGGCGAAGACAGAATTCAAGGAGGAGCTGGCGATAAACAGATGGGCAAAAGAGTCTAAGAAGCGCCTGGGGCTCATAGATAAGCAAGAAAGAGAAGCGAAGCGAAAGGCGGAGAAAAAGTAAAATATGTGCGGTATCGTCGGATACATAGGCAATAGAAAGGCAGAGGATGTGCTTATAAAGGGCCTTACGAGGCTCGAGTACCGCGGTTACGACTCAAGCGGTATCGCAACCATTTCCGCCAATAAGATATCCGTAATCAAGCGAAAAGGGAAGCTCAAGGTCCTTGCCCAGGAGTTAGCCGGAACTCCATTAAACGGGTCTATCGGGATCGGCCACACCAGATGGGCGACGCACGGCGTGCCGAACGAAGTGAACGCGCATCCGCACCTGGACTGTAAGGCCAGGATAGCGGTCGTTCATAACGGTATAATAGAAAATTACCAGGAGATTAAAAAGGTTCTTGTGCATGAGGGGCATAAATTTATATCGGATACCGATACGGAGGTGGTCGCTCACCTGGTCGAGAAGTTTTACAGAAAAGACCTCGAGGAGGCGGTCTTAAAAACGGTGCGGCTCCTTAAAGGGGCATATGCCCTGGTCGTCATGCACAGGGACGAACCCGACAGGATAGTAGGAGCGAGGGCCGACTCCCCTCTTATAATCGGTATCGGGAAAGAGGAAAATTTCCTGGCCAGCGATGTCCCCGCCATCCTCGATTATACCAAAAATGTCATCTATATAGACAACCACGAGGTCGTCTCCCTGACGAAAAACAGCGTATCGGTAAAGAATATCCGCGGGCGAAGGGTATCGAAGAAGGTCTCAAGGATAAGTTGGGACGCGGACCAGGCGGAGAAGGCCGGGTATGAACACTTCATGTTGAAAGAGATCTTCGAACAGGGCGAGATACTCGGCAAGATCCTCGAAGAGAGGATAAAAAAAGACAGGATACATTTCGACGAGCTCAAAATACAGGAGAGAAGGCTAAAGGGTTTTAAGAGGGTCGTCATAGTGGCCTGCGGGACCGCCTACCACGCGGCCCTGACCGGGAAGTATATGTTTGAAGAGGTCGTGAGGATTCCCGTCTGGGTGGATACCTCGAGCGAGTTCAGGTATCGGGATCCGATCGTCGGAAAAGATACGCTTGTCTTGGTCATCTCTCAGTCAGGAGAGACGGCGGATACCCTCGCCGCCTTGAGGGAGTCCAAAAGAAAAGGCGCATCGGCGCTTTCTATATGCAACGTCGTCGGCAGCTCCATAGCCAGGGAATCGGACGGGGTCATATACACCCACGCCGGCCCGGAGATAGCGGTCGCCTCCACCAAGGCCTATACGGCCCAGCTGGCCGTTCTCTATCTTTTGACCCTCTACATGGCGAGGCTTAAGGATTCGGTCGATAAAGAGAAGTATCTTCATCTCCTGCGGGAGCTCAAGAAGGCGCCCGGGATCGTGTCGGGTCTTCTCAAGGAATACGACTCGGCATATAACCCGATCGCCGCCTACGCGAAGGATTTTAAAAAATATTACATCGAGAAACAGAATAAGAGCTGTTTCCTGTATCTGGCCAGAAACATCAATTACCCAAACGCCCTCGAGGGCGCCCTTAAGCTTAAAGAGATATCGTATATAAGCGCGGAGGGATATCCTGCGGGTGAGATGAAGCACGGGCCCATCGCCCTCATAGACGAAAATCCGTGGGTCGTATGCATAGCCGTAAGATCCAGGACATACGACAAGATGCTCTCCAACATCCAGGAGATAAAGTCCCGCGGAGGCATCGTTATAGCGATAGCCGCGCAGGGCGACAAGGAGATATTCCAGCACCATATAAATTATCTTATAGAGGTACCCGAGGTGGATGAGCTCTTCTCGCCCCTTCCGGTCGTGATACCGCTTCAGCTTCTGGCATATTACGTGGCGCGCGAATTCGGTTATGACATAGACCAGCCGCGAAATTTAGCAAAATCAGTGACAGTGGAGTAATA
>CAZPYQ010000114.1:0-3827 GCA_964590585.1 uncultured Planctomycetia bacterium
GAGCATGTGGTGAACAGGTTCTTAGACGATATAGTGAGGGCCGTGAAGCCGAGGTGGGCCGAGGTCTCCGGCGAGTTCAACGCGCGAGGCGGGATAAGGACGACGGTGCGGGCCGAATACGGGAAACGGGTAACGGGAAACGGGTAACGGATTGGTGAAAATGAGAGAAATAGATGTTTCAAAGATAAAAGAGGCGGTGGCGGAACTCTGCATAAGGGCGAATTTCGAATTGCGCACCGATGTCCTCGCCGCCATAAGGGGCGCTTTAAAAAAAGAGACCGACAGTAGGGCGAAGGGCATACTGAAATCCATCATAGAGAACGCGCGCCTCGCCAGGGGTAAACGCCTTGCCATATGCCAGGATACGGGGATTACCGTGGTCTTCCTCGAGATGGGCCAGGATGCCGCCATCGCCGGCGGGGACCTTAAAGAGGCGATAGATGATGGCGTCAGAGATGGATACAGGAGAGGGTATTTAAGAAAGTCGATAGTGGATGACCCCTTATTCTCCAGGAAGAATACATGCGACAATACGCCTGCCGTAGTACACGTGGATATAGTAAAGGGCGACAGGTTAAAGATTACGGTATTGCCGAAAGGCTCCGGCAGCGAAAATAAAAGCGCCGTTAAGATGTTTAATCCCACAGCGGGCCTCGGGGAGGTCAAGGCATTCATACTGGAGACGGTCAAAGCGGCCGGCCCGGGCGCATGCCCTCCTTTTGTCGTTGGGATAGGGATAGGCGGGACATTTGACCAGGCAACACTTCTGGCGAAGAAGGCGCTCTTGAGACCTATAGATAAGCGTAATCCCAAAAGAGAGCTGGCGAGACTGGAAAAGGATCTAGTAAAAGATATAAACGCGCTTAAGATAGGGCCCATGGGATTGGGCGGGAAGACGACGGCCCTGGCGGTTAAAGTCTTGGATGCGCCGACCCATATCACGTGCCTGCCCGTGGCCGTCAATATCAATTGCCACGCCGCGCGCGGGGCCGAAAAGGTGTTATGAAGACCTTCAAAATAAACACCCCTCTTACGGAGGAGGCGAGGAGATCGTTAAAGGCGGGAGACGAGGTCTATTTAAGCGGCACGGTCCTTACCGCGCGAGACGCCGCGCACAAGCGCCTCTCCGACATCATGGGTAAGAAAGGGCGGCTCCCTATTTCGCTTAAGGATGCGGTCATATATTACTGCGGCCCCACGCCGGCCTCTCCGCGCAAGGCGATCGGTTCGTGCGGGCCCACTACGAGCACCAGGATGGACCCTTTCACTCCGCAGTTACTCAAACTGGGCGTCGTCGGGATGATAGGGAAGGGCAGAAGAAGCGAAGAGGTGAAAAAGTCCATAAAAAAGCACAAAGCGGTATACTTCCTGGCGACAGGGGGCATAGGGGCGCTATTGGCCACGAAGGTGAAGAGGGCGAAGGCCGTCCTCTTCCGGGAACTGGGGCCGGAGGCGGTCTATAAACTGGAAGTAAAAGATTTTCCGCTTATAGTCGGAATAGATACGAAAGGAAGGGACGTTTATAAATGAAGCGAATCGACGGAAGAAAGCCGGACGAACCGAGACCCATAAAATTCACCAAAAATTACCTCAAATACGCCGAAGGGTCATGCCTCATAGAGATGGGCGACACCAAGGTCATATCATCCGCGTCGGTGGAGGATGGAGTGCCCCATTTTTTAAGGGGCAAGGGCGTCGGCTGGATAACCGCGGAGTACGGGATGCTGCCGAGATCCTGTCAGACGAGGACGCCCAGGGAGGTTACGAAGGGCCGCCCCGGCGGCAGGACGCACGAGATACAGCGCCTGATCGGAAGGTGCATGAGGTCCGTAGCAGACATGACTAAACTGGGCGAGAGGACGATATGGATGGACTGCGACGTCATGCAGGCGGACGGCGGGACGCGTTGCGCCAGTATAATAGGAAGTTTCGTTTCGCTGGGCCTGGCGCTGGCAAGGCTTAAGAAGGACGGCGTTATCGCCGAGGTGCCGCTCAAGGATTACGTGGCGGCCATAAGCGTCGGGATACTGGAAGGCAAACCGCTTCTCGACCTGGTCTACCAGGAAGATTCGTCGGCCGATGTCGACATGAATATAGTCATGACAGGCTCCGGAAGGTTTATAGAGATTCAGGGGACCGCCGAAAAGGAACCGTTCTCAAAAGAGGATATGTCCAGGCTTCTCGCGCTGGCCGAAGGCGGGATCAGGCAGGTGATATCCGCCCAGAAGAAGGCACTTAAAGGTATCCTTGGCGCGATATGAGAGACCTCATAGTCGCCACCCGGAACGGGAAGAAACTGTTGGAACTTAAAAGGTACCTGAGGCCTCTTGGTATAAAGGTCGTGTCCTTAAAGGATATAAAAGGCGCCCCTCACATAGTGGAGGACGGGAGCACTTTCAAGGCGAACGCCGTAAAAAAGGCGCTTGCCATTTCGAGGTTTACGGGCGGCCTGGTCCTGGCCGATGATTCCGGCCTCGTCGTGGACGCCCTCGGCGGAAGGCCCGGCGTAAGGTCCTCCAGGTTTTCGGGTGAAGGCGCGACGGACCGCGAGAATAACGCGAAGTTATTGCGCCTCTTAGAGGGTGTAAGGGCCGGTAAGAGAGGGGGAGCGTTCGTCTGCGCTGTGGCGATAGCCGATAAAGGCAGGATAGTTGCCACGATCGAAGAGCGCTGCGGCGGAAGGATAGCGTTTGATACCCGGGGAAGGTGCGGCTTCGGCTACGACCCGTTATTTTTGATACCGAAATACGGGAAGACGTTCGGTGAACTCGGCGCCGGGGCCAAAGACAGGATGAGCCACCGTTCGAAGGCGCTTAAAAAAGCAAGGGAGTTTTTAAGAAGATATGTATAAAGTGGCGTCCCTGGCGTGATTCGAACACGCGACCCTCTGCTTAGAAGGCAGATGCTCTATCCAACTGAGCTACAGGGACATGCCGATGCAAGACAGAATGGTCGGGGCGGACAGATTTGAACTGTCGACCCCTTGCTCCCAAAGCAAGTGCGCTAGCCAGCTGCGCTACGCCCCGGAACCAGCGTTGTAATTATACCATAGTTTTATTTTACAAAGGAAGAACTTTATGAAAAAGTGCCAGTTTTGCGCCGAAGAGATACGGGACGACGCTATCCTTTGCAGGTACTGTCATAAGAGGGTCGAGCGCAGGTGGCCGAGGCGCGTTATAATACTCCTCATAATAGCGATAATCGCCGTTCTAATACTGACGCATCAAAGGGAGACGAGGGCGGCTACTTTCAATATCAGACATTTTTTCTGGGAAGTCACGGAGACATGGAGGACCTTCAAGGAGATACTCGCTAATATCCGCGACGGTTTAAAGGGCCTTGCCGATTATCAGCGAGAATTGCAAGCGCTGAACAGGGCGATGAAATAAGAAACAGGGTGCTGGTAGATTAAGAGTTTGGTGTGATATAATATTGAGTATGTGGTGGGCGTAGCTCAGCCTGGATAGAGCGCTTGACTGTGGCTCAAGACGTCGCGAGTTCAAATCTCGTCGCCCACCCCAGTTTCCGTAACTCATTGAGAGATAATGAGATACGACAATTGCCCGACGAGAAACTTTCGTCGGGCTTTTTGTATCTGGCGACGTTTGAAATGGTTAGGGCATTATTCTCCGTCGGGAAAATGGTTTTTTATCGTCTTTATCTTTGCGTGTATAAAATTTCTCCAGAGAATGCCGAATAATCTCCGAAACAGTGTTATTTATCTCTACTTGGCATCATTCCTAGTAAATGGTATCTTGGCGATAATTTGATGCATTTCACCGTGGGAAATAGCCATTTACTAGAAAATGCGCATACCTCTCTAGGTG
>CAZPYQ010000115.1:0-1484 GCA_964590585.1 uncultured Planctomycetia bacterium
GTGCCGGCGTCCCCGTAGATGCAGGATGTGGAGGCATAGACGAAACTTTCTATTCTTTTTTTCACCGAATATTCCAAAAGTTTCAGGGTCCCGAGCGCGTTTGTCCTCAAGTCCCTTCTCGGATGGTCTATAGAATTCTGGTTCGCGAAATTCGCGGCGAGGTGAAAGACCGTGGATATATTATGCGAAAAGGCCCTTTTAAGATCCGCGTCCCTCACTATGTCGCCTTTTATGAATACCACGTTTTTGGCCCGGGGCACGTTCGTCCTGCGGCCGGATGACATGTCGTCTATAATGACTATTTTATTTTTCCTGCTTTCGGCCAGACGACTCGCGAGACGGCTCCCTATGACCCCCGCGCCGCCGGTCACCAATATGGCACCCTTATCTTTTCGCTTCATCGCACAAAACCTCCGCTATTCTATGGGCGGCCCTGCCGTCCCAAAATCTTATGGGTTTGACGTCCTTTCGCTTAAAGCGGGCCTTTATCTTATTAAAACCGCGCGATATCGTCCTAGGGGTGTTCCCGGCTATTATATTATTCCCGGCCTCTACAGTCACGGGCCTCTCGGTATTGGCCCGGAGGGTAACGCACGGCACCTTAAGGTACGCCGTCTCCTCCTGTATGCCGCCTGAATCCGTAAATACCATTTGGCTGTGTCGCACCAGTTTCAGGAAATCGAGGTACCCCAAAGGCCTGGTCAATATGAAAGCGGGATTTCCTTTAAGCCCCTCGAAGAGTTTGAACTTTTTAAGCATCTTCTCGGTCCTCGGATGCGCCGGAAAGACGACCTTGAGGCCCGAGGCCATCTTCTCGATCGAACCCAGGATGCCCTTGAGCGCCTTTGGATCATCCACATTGGACGGCCTGTGCAACGTGATGACGTAGTACCTGCCGCTTCGAAGGCCCAATCCGGCAAGTATCCCTGAGCGTTCGGCGGCCCTCATGCGGTCCACAAGCGTATCTATCATGACGTTTCCGACGAAACGTATCCTGTCCCGGGGAATGCCTTCGCGCTCAAGGTTATCGCCGGCCGATTCGGACGTCGTGAATAGTATATCGGACAAGGCATCTGTCCGGATCCTGTTTGTCTCCTCGGGCATGGAGTCGTCAAAACTCCGTAAACCCGCCTCTACGTGGGCGAGTTTCACGCCTATCCTCTTTGTGGCTATGGCGGCGCCGAGCGTGGAGTTTACGTCGCCCACCACCAGGACCATATCCGGATGGAATCTCCTGGCGACCTTCTCGAACCTTGTTCTTACCTTTTCTATCTGCTTTTGTCTCGGCGCGGACCCGACATTAAGAAATGCGTCCGGCCTCCTCAATCCCAGGTTCTTAAAAAATATACGGGACATCCTGTAATCGTAATGCTGGCCCGTATGGACAAAAAATGTCTTGATCTTCTTCCTGGCGAGGGCCTTCAGGATTGGGGCGCATTTCATGAAATTAGGGCGCGCCCCTGCGACCACTATCACCCTCATAT
>CAZPYQ010000115.1:1494-3742 GCA_964590585.1 uncultured Planctomycetia bacterium
TACCTCTTTACCGCGCTTTCCTTTGTATAATTTTTCATACACCTTCTCATAATTTTTCACGCACTCTTCCATGCCGAAATTGTCGGTCGCCGTCGCCTTGGCCGTTTCGCGAAGCTGCCTCATCAATTCCCCGTCCTCAAGCACCTTGCTGACCGCCCTCGCCAGCGCCTTGACATGGACCGGGGGGACGAGGAGGCCGGAATAGCCGTCTTTAAGCATCTCTTTGGTCCCTCCGACATCCGTGGCGACGATGGGTTTTCCGACAGCCATCGCCTCCAGTATCACGTTCGGAAACCCTTCCGACAGGGATGAGTACATAAATATATCCATGACGGAAAATACCCTTGCCACGTCCTCGCGCAATCCCAGAAGCGTCAGGCAATCGCTAAGCCCGTATCGTTCGACCTCTTTTTTAAAGGCCGCGGTCTCGGAGCCTTCTCCGGCTATCACGAATCTGGCGTTATAACCCCAATCCCTTATTATCCTGGCGGCGCCGAGAAAGTATTCGTATCCCTTTATGTTTTTTATATTGCTTATCATCCCTATCACCCTGTCGCCGCCCGCCAGGCCCAGGCTCCTCTTCACGGAGGCGCTGCCCTCCGGGGCCGCGTAGTCCCCGTATTTTTTATAATCCACGCCGTTATAGATGACCATGATCCTGGACGGATTAAGTTTCTCGTCGGATATGGCCTTGTTTCTGACCGCGTAAGAATTCGCGATGACAAGGTCGGTAAAACTGTTCCTGAAGATGTCAAATATTATGTGCCTCCACTTCCGCCAGTAACCCATGTTGCGCCTTGAGGTGATGAATATCCTGACCCCCGCCAGTTTAGACGCCAGAAGTTCCCATCCTGAAAAGTCCCCGTAGTAAAAAGAATGGACTATATCTATCTTCTTGCTTCTTATATACAGCACTATCTTCAGAAAGTTGATTATCTTGAAAAGCTGCGTTTCGATATTGTTCTCCGAATAGAGCGTCCGCTGGCCGTGGTCGGAGCCGGTGGATATCACATATGGCGTGAATCTCGACCTGTCCAGATGGACGGCCAGATTGAATATCTGTCCTTCTGTCCCGCCTATGGTGAAATTAGGGGTTATGTATAATATGTTTATCATCTCTCGCGCAGGCCCTTCGGCTTTACATTAAAGATGTTCTTGAACTCGTATAATATCCTCTTAAAAGGCATCTGCTTCCTGGGTTTTGACGCGATATCATGCATGTATCCTTCCATGTATCTAAAGTAATCTTCATAGGTCCTCCCGGAAAGGCCCACCTCCTGCCTGGCTGTCTCCTTTTCGTATCTTCCGGCAAGGATATCTTCCACCGAAGCGATGTCCCCTTCGTCGTTCGTAAAATTAACACCCCGCATGACGTCGAAGACGCGCCACCCGCCGTCTATCTTCACGAACGACAGGACGAGACTCCCCCTGTCTTCCGGGATGAAGACCCTCGCCCAGCCCGCCTCTAAACCCGAATATGCCGCGAGCGTCGTAAATACATCCGCCGCCTGGTCCGCCCCCCCGTATCCTCTTATTATTATATGCCAGATATGGTCGTCATAGACGGGCCAGCCTTCCGGGATATCCGTCTTTATATTGGACCGGACCCATTTTAAGATAGTTGCTGCCTTGTCCATATCGCTTCTTAGGTCTTTCGTTATCTCCCTTGAGAGCATTCTATATCTGTAATCCCTGTCTATGAATTCTATCAGCTTGATATATAGCGGGATCCTGTAGACCCTTACCTCATAATTAATCCCCTGTTTTGTGGGTAACGGCACATTTAAGAGCGCCGTGACCAATGTCAGCCCTATTATGAATATGGTTAACCTTCTCATGCCCGCTCCCGGTTGTATGTGTCTTTAAGCGCCTGGATGAAATGCCGCGCGCATTGCCCCGCGGAGTACCGCTCTTTCACCGTCTCCCTGCCGGCCATACCGATGCGCCGCCTTAAATTGGCGTCCTCTATGAGCCGGGACAGTTTTTCTATCCATTTTTCTTTCGTATGGGCCAGAAAACCGTTTACACCGTCTTCTATTATCTCCTTATTCACCCCAAAAGGCGAAGAGACGACCGGCACGGCGCAGGTCATGTAGAGCAATATCTTGAAGCCGCACTTGCCCCTTGTCCATTCGTTGTCCGGCATGGGCATTATGCCTATATCGAAAGTGCGGACATCCTCGGCCTCATCCTCTAGCGACCAATTCTTATTGATTATGTTTTTAAGACGGCCTCTCGGGTAATCAGC
>CAZPYQ010000116.1:0-3708 GCA_964590585.1 uncultured Planctomycetia bacterium
AGATAGACATGGCCGTGAAGAAGACTGTCAAGGAATACGGCGAAGTCCTGGAGTTTCAGGACTTCGCCGTATTCCTTGACAGTCTTCTTCACGGCCATGTCTATCTGGTGCTTTTCTTCCTTACCCAATGTTTTGCCCAATATGCTGTTTATATGTTTTTTAGGTATCGCGAAACTTCTGCCTATCCGGACGGCTTTTATCTGTCCCTTTTTTACCTTTTTGTAGACGGCGATCCTGCTTATACCAAGTATCTTCGCCAGCTCCTGGATGCTTAAATAGCGGTCTTCTCGCATATACAGGTCTTCCTTATATTTTGTTAACCTACCCATTAGCAGTTAACAATTGTTAACCTCACCATATAAGGTTAGCATAGTATTCCTTAAAGTGCAAATTTTTTCCGGTCCCCGGCTACTGGATCCTGGACCCTAATTTTATCTCATGGAGCCTGGTATAGATGGGACCTTTTGAGGTGAGTGTGCTTTGGAAGAGGGTAATCTTTTCAATAACGCACGACGCGTCGCGCACGACGCATGACGAAACACTCTTCTTCAGAGCGTCCTTATTCTCCTGGCTCTTAACACGGCCGATGGTTAGATGCGCCGCGAAGGGTCGGGATTCCTTCTCGTAACCTATTTTTGACAGTTCGTCGTCTATCTTCTCCGCCAATTTCTCCGATTCCGCCCGGCCTTCATCGAGGCCCACCCAGACAACCCTAGGGTATTCTATTTTAGGAAACGCGCCTATATCCTTTAAAGAAAGCTCGAAGGATTTTGTCTCTTTGGCTATATTATCAAGAATGGATTTTATCTCTTCCGCCTTTTCTTCTGAAACTTCACCCAGGAATCTAAGGGTAAGGTGGATGTTGCCGCGCTCGACCCATTTTACATCAGCGCCGGAGTATTTGAGGTGGGATTGGATGCGGGCGAGTTCGTCACGGATCGCTTGTGATAATTCGATAGCGATGAAGAGCCGCATCAGGCGTTCCTTCTTATCAAGTCCAATGCCGCCTGTGACGCCTGGAATTTTATCTCTTGTCGTGAACCCCTGAAGCGCAGTTTGCGGACTATTCTCTTCTTATCTGTGACAAGCGCTATATAGACCAGGCCGACAGGTTTCTCTTTTGTGCCGCCGGTAGGGCCCGCAATGCCGGTTATGCCCATACCTATATCGACGCACGCCAAAAGTTTGATTCCCCGCGCCATCTCGAGCGCGACCTCGCGGCTCACGGCGCCGCGTTGTTTAAGTAACTCCTCATGGACGCCCAGCATATTGACCTTGACTGTATTCGAATACGCCGTTACCCCCAACACAAAATATTTAGAACTTCCGCTAACATCCGTAAGGCGGCTCGAGACGAGTCCTCCGGTGCAGGATTCCGCGACCGCAATCGTTTTCTTTTTCGATATCAATAGCGACCTTGCAGCGGATTCTAATTCCATACAACGTATTATATAGCATCGGGTGGAGAGGGTCAAGGGTCATAGAGTTGCGCAAATTTCAAAAATAGTTGCAAGAATTTTAGGCTTTTTTACGTCTTATATAGTAGGGGCAAAGCTGGGTGTTAGCTTTCAGTCGTCAGCTTTCAGCTATCAGCTTAAAACTAAAATGAGAGAGCAAAAGTTTAGAAAATTGGAGGTCTGGAATAAGGCGATGATATTCATAGAAAAAGTATATAAAGTTACGAATGGATTTCCTTCTCATGAGATGTACGGCCTTACAAGTCAACTAAAAAGAGCAGCGATATCGATAGCTTTAAACATAGCAGAAGGAAGCGGAGCTGATTCGGATACTGAATTTAACAGATTTCTTACAATGTCACTAAGGTCTTCGTATGAAGTTATGTGTGGTCTTGAAGTTGCGACAAAACTTTTATATTGCCCCAAAGAAGCGTCCGATATGCTGATTATAAGATGTGAGGAGCTTTCAGCGATGCTTACCGGTCTTAAGAAGAGACTGAAAGCTGACAGCTGAAAGCTTATATCGGCAATAAGTTTACACTTTACAACAAGGAGGTGAAATATGTATAATGTATAAGCTATTGTCATTATTAAGTGGTAAGTGCATTAAATATATACAAAAAGGAGAAGATGAGATGGTAAAAACTAAGGCGAAAGAAGCGGAGCTGGAGAAGGAAAAGGCCGAAGAGAGAGAAGATAAGGCAAAAGAGGCCTCCGCTAACGAAAAGGTAAGAGCGCTGGACATGGCGCTCAGTCAGATAGAGAAACATTTCGGAAAGGGCGCCATAATGAAGCTGGGGCAGGACTTCAAGCTCGATATCCCGGCCATCTCGACTGGGTCGTTGGCTATAGACCTGGCGTTGGGCGTGGGCGGGGTTCCGAGGGGCAGGGTCATCGAGATATTCGGCCCCGAGGGAAGCGGTAAGACGACGCTTACCTTAAGCATCATAGCAGAGGCTCAAGTCCTGGGCGGTCAGGCCGCATTCATAGACGCCGAACACGCCTTTGACGCGTCTTACGCGAAGAAGATAGGAGTCAACCTGGACAACCTGCTTATGTCGCAGCCGGATACCGGCGAGCAGGCGCTCGAGATAGCGGAAACGCTCGTCAAGTCTAACGCCGTCGACATACTTGTCATAGACTCTGTCGCGGCGCTGACACCAAAAGCCGAGATAGAAGGCGAGATGGGTGAGTCGCATATGGGGCTCCAGGCGCGGCTCATGAGCCAGGCCTTAAGGAAATTGACCGGCTCAATATCAAAGTCAAAGACGTGTGTCATATTCATAAACCAGATAAGGATGAAGATAGGCGTCATGTTCGGCAATCCGGAGACGACCCCCGGAGGCAGGGCGCTAAAATTCTACTCATCCGTTAGGATAGACTTAAGGCGCATAGCCTCGCTTAAAAAAGGTGAAGAGGTCGTAGGCAACCGCTGCCGGGCGTCCGTAGTAAAGAATAAGGTAGCCCCGCCTTTCAGGAAGGCGGAGTTCGATATAATGTATGACGAGGGTATTTCAAAGTCCGGAAGCGTTCTTGACGTAGGCGAAGCAACAGGGGTATTGAAAAAGAGCGGCTCATGGATCATCTACGGCGAGGATAAACTCGGACAGGGGAGGGAATCGGCCCGGGCATACCTTAAAGAGAACCCGAAGGTAATGGCGAAGATAGAAAAAGATATACGCCGGGCAGCGATGAAATAGTAAAAAATAGAGACGAATTCCCCCTCACCTTTTTCCTCTCCCCCAAACGGGGAGAGGGTAGGGCGAGGGGGTGATAGAATATGGATGACGCCAAGGTAATCGCGCGCGCGAAGAATAACGCCTACGCGCTTCTTCGTATAAGGCCCAGGAGCGAGAAGGAGCTTATAGGACGGCTTGGGTCCAAGGGCTACGGTAAATCGGTTATTCAGTTCGTAATCGGGGACCTTAAGGCCAAGGCGCTTCTGGACGATGCGCGGTTCGCCAGATTCTGGGTAGATTCCAGGCTGCACCTGAATCCCGTGGGCGATTGCGTATTAAAGCGCGAGTTACGGGATAAGGGTGTAGGTGACGATATAATCGAGGCAACCTTATCGGTAAAGACTGACGGCTATGACGAATATGAGGTGGCTAAAAACATGGCCGTCGAGCGTTTCAGGCGGTTTCAGAAGCTGGACAGGCGTAAAGCGACCAAGAGGGTGTATGATTTTCTCTTGAGGCGTGGATTCAAGTACGACGTCATAAGGAAGATAATCGAAGAGCTTATATAGGTG
>CAZPYQ010000117.1:0-3658 GCA_964590585.1 uncultured Planctomycetia bacterium
GATCTGGCGACCGTATTCGGTATATCGTGGAATTTAAGGTCTAGGAAGACCCGTCTTCCCCTTTTATGTATCTCGTCTACTATCCCGGGCCCGCATGCCGTATATAACTCGCTTCCGACCTTGAAGATCCTCACCTTTTCTTTAATCCGGTCGACCATATCAAGGGCCTGTCTTTCGTTGTCAAAGTCCAGCGCAACTATGAGACGTTCTTCGGGCCTTAATTTAATCATGCCTTCAATCTTCCTGTTATCCCGGTCAGGGTTTTTATCTTCATCTCTTTCATATATTCCCGGATACCCTTTATTATCGCCAGGGAGGCCCCGGGATCCACGAAGTTCGCGGTGCCTATCTGTACGGCCGCGGCGCCGCACAGTATGAATTCTACTGCATCCTGGGCGGTCATGATCCCGCCTATCCCTATGACCGGTACCTTGACGGCCCTATATGCATCCCATACCATCTTAAGGGCTATCGGCTTTATCGCGGGCCCGCTCAAACCTCCGGTCGTGTTCCCGAGTACGGGCCTCTGTGTCCTGGCATCTACTGCCATTCCGGAAAATGTATTGACGAGCGAGATCGAGTCTGCCCCTGCGGATTCCGCGAGTTTCGCTGTCTCGGCGATATCTGTCACGTTAGGCGATAATTTGGCGATTACAGTAAGGCCCGTCGCGGCCCGTACGGCCTTTACTATGCTTCGGACGGCCCTCTCATCCTGCGCTATTATATCCTTGCCGTAACGCCTCTTTATGTTCGGGCACGAAAGGTTTAACTCAAGGGCGTCGACGAAACCGGCCTTCTCCAGAGACCTTGCCAGGCAGGCAAATTCTTTTTCATCCTCTCCGGCTATACTTACGATAACCTTGGGCCCCTTAAGCCTTTTTAAAAACGGCGCCTTATTCTTCAGAAACTCCTCCAGGCCGCCGTTCTCCAGCCCTATGGAGTTCAGCATCCCTGCGGGCGTTTCAACGACGCGCGGGGGCTTATTGCCGATTCTCGGATTCAATGTTATCGTCTTCGTCACTATGGCGCCTAGTTTATTCACGTCGAAAAATTCGCGGTACTCCTCACCGCATCCGAAGGCGCCGGAGGCGGCCATGACGGGATTTTGTAACTTAAGCTTTCCTATCTTAACCTCTAGTCTTCCCATACTATCTCTTCCGCGTTAAAGACGGGCCCGTCCTTGCAGACCATCTTGTATTCGTACTGCGTACGGTGTACGGCGTACGGCGTACGAATTTTCACCGGACAACCCAGGCAAACACCTACACCGCAGGCCATGTACTCTTCGAGCGAGACCTGGCAAGGTATTTTATGAGTATGCGCAATTCTCGCAACTTCTTTGAGCATGATATTGGGGCCGCAGGCGTAAATCGTACGGCGTACTGCGTACGGCGTACGGCTCAATGTTTCTCGTAATAAATCAGTTACGAAGCCTTTAAAGCCTTTTGAACCGTCATCAGTAGCAACCTTGACCTCACATCCCAATTTTTTAAAATCTTTTTCGCATAAAATATCTTTTTTAGTTTTTGCCCCTATCAGTACCATGGTTTTGACTTTTGATTTTTGATTTTTGATTTCCATTAGTTTCTCGGCGAGAGAAACTAACGGCGCAACGCCCATACCGCCGGCCATTAAAAAGTCCGTGGTCCGTGGTCCGTGGTCCGTGGTCTTTATATCGAACCCTTTCCCCAGCGGCCCTATTACGTCTAACATCTCTCCGGCCTTCTTCTTCGCCAATAGCTCCGTGCCTCGGCCTACGACTTCATAAAATATCTCCACACACCCGGGCCTTACCCTGTGCAGACTGAGGGGCTTGCGCAGGAGCGGTTCCGGGCCATCCGAACATTTAACGTGCATGAACTGTCCCGGCGCTATCTCTTTCGCGATGGAAGGCGCCTCCAGCGTCAGCATATAATGCCGCGGCGCTACCTTTCTATTTGATACTATCTTTAAGTTTATCTGTTTCATTTTAAAAGAAACTCAACTGTTTTTCCATCTTCTCGCCGTTCTCTTTAAATATCCTGACCGTCCCGTATTCGCCGTCGTAACCGGGCAGTATA
Source organism: uncultured Planctomycetia bacterium (assembly GCA_964590585.1). Taxonomy (GTDB): domain Bacteria; phylum Omnitrophota; class Gorgyraeia; order 2-01-FULL-45-10; family JAHFGN01; genus CAZPYQ01. The sequence continues at coordinate 2,061 of CAZPYQ010000117.1, forward strand.
TCGACTGTGCCGCGCCTTACATTTATTATGCCCTTGGCCACCCTGGGCGGGCATTTTTCCAGAAGTTCTTGTTCAGGCATCTCAATCAATATATAAAATTCGTTGCCGAGGCTCTTTATAAGGTTGTGATATTCCCTCGACACCGTCACGGAATCCGAGCTCATGCCCAGGCACGCGCCTATTATCTCGGCCAGCGGAACCATGCGTTTGTACGACGGGCTCGATTCAAGGACATAGCCTTCGTCTCTATCGGCTAAAGTCTCGAGGCGGTGCATGACGCCTATCGTCACATTCTTGCCGCAGTGAGGGCAGCGGTTATTTATCTTCATCGCTTCTTTTGGGGAGAGCCTTTCGCCGCAGGGCCTGTGGCCGTCCCAGTGATATTTTCCCTCTTCGGGGAAGAATTCCACGGTATAAAGAAACCTCGTCTTATCTTTGGCCCTAAGGATCTCTATTATATCCTTATAGGTTACCCTCTCTTTAAAGACATTCGCCTCGCGCCCTATCTTCGCCGGGGAATGGGCGTCGGAATTTGATACGAGAGAGAACCTGTCAAGTTTCGACCATCTCCAATTCATGGCCGGATCCGACGATAAGCCCGTCTCGAGGGCAAATATCTTAGGTGTTTCGGCCTCAAAGCATTCTTCCAGGGAATCGAATCCGGAGTTCGAACCGAATACGCTGAAATGCGGCGTCCATACATGCGCGGGGATTATGACGATATCGCCGTTTATCGCGAATAGTCTCCTGGCCATGGCCGCGCAGTCCAGGCTTAATATGGGCCTGCCGTCCGCGGACAATTTCCCATAGCCGGATAGTACGCTGTTTATCTCCTCCGCAACCTCAAATGTCGGCGCGAATAATATATTGTGCACCTTCCTCGTCCTGCCCGCCTTAAAATATATGTTCGACACTTCGGCCGTAAGGATGAACTCCAGGTCTCCGTATTTAAATACGCCGTATTCGGCCTTTTGAAGCTTACCCTTAAGTTCGGCGAACCACTGGGGGTGGGTGAAATCGCCTGTGCCGAGCATGGAGATACCCTTTATCTTCGCCCATTTGACAAGATTCTCCATGTCCATCTCTTTGCTCGTCGCGCGCGAGTATTTAGAGTGTATGTGAAGATCGGCAATATATGGCACGTTGCTCCTTGTAATAGCATGAGTAATCAGAAACCAGAGTACAGAAACCAGATTTGGTCTTTTCTGGTTACTGGTTACTTTATCAATTTCCCCCCTACAAACACCTCCGTCACAAGGCCCTTAAGTTTCCATCCGATGAAAGGCGAATTTTTGCTCTTGGATATGATCTCCTTCTCCTCGAAGGTCCAGTTTTTAACGGGGTCTATAATCACGATATCCGCGGCGGCGCCTTTTCCCAGGCCGCCTCTTTTCAGGCCCAATATCCTTGCCGGGCCGCAAGCAAGCTTCTCTATCAGGGCGGGCCAGTCCAGGACCTTCTTTTCTATGAGTTCGGATACGGCCAGACCAAGGGCGGTCTCCAGGCCTATTATGCCGAACGCCGCCTTGTCGAATTCCACATCCTTATCGTGCCTTCCGTGCGGGGCGTGGTCCGTGGCTATGGCGTCTATCGTTCCG
>CAZPYQ010000118.1:0-3577 GCA_964590585.1 uncultured Planctomycetia bacterium
CATGTCTTCTAACCGACCATGCAAAAAAAATATTAAAAGAACATTTTTTAAAGTTATCTCTCTTCTTCTGCTTCCCACCTTTTTAGCCACAAACGTATCATTTGCCGATATGTCTTACCAGAAGGCATATACCCTGCGCCCATATACCATTTTCCAGATCCTTGATGAGCGTGAAAGGGCGAGCAGGCACGATTGGCTGCTTGTCGCAGAGGCGTGTTTTCTTGCGGTTGATAAGGCGATTGAAACATTGGAGAGGGATGCCTCCGGGGAACTGGCGCCGGAGGCCGTGAAAAAGGTTTGCATGAAGCGGCTGGGAAGCTGGCTGCGGGACGAGATAGAGATGCCGGAACCCACCGTCCGAAAGGTTCTGGGCATGGCCTCGGAAAATTTCAACAAAGGGGCCTCCGAGATTGCCCAGAGACGAGCGTCCTCGACCGGCGCGGAACGGGCGGTAAGGGCATTCTTCGGCTGTGTCGCGACAGAGGAATTAAGGCAGATAAGAGATGCCTTTATAGACGATATGGACTTAGGGCTTAAGGGCAAGCCGCAGTCCCTGGCCATGCTTCCGGCTTATATAGGCATGCCCAAGGGCGACGAGAAAGGGAAGTATCTGGCGCTTGATGTGGGCGGCTCCAACATGAGGATCCTTTTAGTCGAGCTCCTCGGAGGCAACTACAGTATTATCGACGAAGAGTCGTTTCCGATTGAAGATAGGTGTAAACACGGAACCGGCGAGGAGCTGTTCGCCTTTATAGCCGGACATATAGAGGAATTTATCAATAGACAAGACGGCATAAGAGGCCGCGAGATACCCCTCGGGTTCACCTGGTCGTTTCCCATAGAGCAGACCGCTATCGCCAGCGGCAAACATCTTAAATGGACCAAGGACTGGACCGCTAAAGATGTCGTGGGCGAAGATGTAACGGGGCTTTTGAGGGAAGCGCTCGATAAGGCGGGATTAACAGATGTCAATATAGCCGCCCTCTGCAACGATACGGTAGGTACCCTCGCCGCGAGGCGGTATGTAGACTATACGGCCGATGTCGGCGTCATATTGGGCACCGGGACAAATGCTGCTATGCACCTGCCTCTTAACAACATACCTAAATTGCGCGACCGACACCCGGACACCCCAACCGCCGATATGATGATAAACACGGAATGGGGCAATTTCGACGGGCTTCCGCGGACAGATTTCGATACCGATCTGGATTTGGCCTCGGGCAATCCCGGAAAACAGATCCTCGAGAAGATGGTCTCCGGGATGTATATAGGAGAACTTACCAGGCTCGTCTTAAGGCGCCTGGCCAGGGAAAAGGAAATATTTAGAGAAGGCATGCCGGAGGCGCTTGATGTAAAGAACGCCTTCACGGCCGGGATGATGTCCGAGATAGAAGGCGACATGTCCGGCGATCTGGCGATTGTCGGCAGGGTGCTTGAGGAAAACGGTTTTCCCGATACGACCTTTGATGAGAGGAAAGATATAAGGAATATCTGCGCCGCGATATCGCGCCGCGCGGCCAGGATAGCCGCGGCGGTCATAGTGGCCACGGTCGAGAAGATGGACTCCGCCCTGGAGGACGAGCATACGGTAGCGATAGACGGGTCATTATACGAAGGCCATCCCACCTTCGAGAGCAACCTGAGGAGAGGTATCATAGACCTCCTAGGGGTTAAGGCAAACAGGATAGGCCTTGTCATGGCCCATGATGGTTCCGGCGTAGGCGCGGCCATAATAGCCGCCTCCGCCACCTCCTCCGCCAAAAAGACCCGCCGGTCTTCGAGCGGATATGAATATACGGCTGAGGACAGGGCGCGCCTTGACAGGTTTGAACCTGTGCTCGCGCAAATAAGGGATGAAACGCTCCGGGAGGCCGCGAGGCGCCTTCTGATAACGCCAGAACTGACTGGAAGGGATATCGCGATAAGGACAAACGATAAAAGCGGCATTCAGGAGATATATATAAGCACACCCGTAACCGGAAATACCTCAAGCTGCGCCACTATATTATTGCAAAAACGGGAAGCCGAAACTAACTATAATATAGCGCTTTATGTAAATACCTTTGAAAGATACCGAAGCTCTCCATTGGATGGAAGCGAGATATTGCAATGGGAGAGCATGCGCCAGCTATTGGCGGCCAGATTCCTGGAATCAGCCATAACCCCGCAATCTTTTCCGCCTCCTTATTTAACGCCTGTAACCCATACGCCGGATGAAGTGGCATCCTTACACGAGTTTAAAGGTTCCCTTGATATGATAACCGATCCAACGCTCAAGGCCGCGGCGTATCAGGTGCTCCTCGCGCCAGCTATTAAAGGGAAGGTGAAAAGGATGCGGGTGGCAGGCTCGACAGTTACATTTGAAGCAGAGCCAGCCCCGGGTTTTCCCAAAGTCGATATCGATTTAAATTTACAATCTGTTGCCGCAAGAGACGTCTGGTGGCCCGGCATGTGTGGCAGGGAGATACCGGCGTATTCTATAACATGCTCATTTAACAGCCCCGCAGGCAACTCCGGCATGACCGCTTATTCCAACAATACCTTTTTGCTCTTTTTAGAGGAGTATTTAAGGAACGACGGGCAACTGAACGACCTCCTCCTTGGACAAGGCCGCGCGTCCTCGAGCGGATACGAAATAGAATGGACCCCCACCGGCATGACGTTTACAGAGGCCTTAAGGACACAGATCCGGCAGAAGGCCACTGATTATATTTCGGAGGCTATTGAAAGGCTACAGAAAGGGAGAGCCATTGAACCCCGTAATATCTTTGTTGTCCCGCAGCACGGATTGGAAACGATAAATTATAGGGCAGAGGTGTCGCGGGATGAAAGAGACGGTTTTATCTGCACGATAACGAGGGTCTCCGGCACGGACCCCGTATTCACTGTAGGCACCGCGCGCTTTATCCTTCCGAGAGAAGCCGAACTCCGCCAATCCTCGAGCGGCCAGGGGCTCGGAAAGGCGATACTGAGGACCGGCAGAGGTGTCTCCACGCGTAAACATATGGCCACGGTCAACCCCACCCTCGCCAATCTCTTGGCCGAAGGGACAAACGCCTTCGCGATATATGCCGCCGATCCGGATGACTTGAGGCACGTACAGGATCTCTCCAAAGACCGCGCTGAGATAGCAAGGCGTTTAAATATCGCCGAAGACCTCGTAAATTTTGTAATACAGTCCTTTAGAGACGCTGTCGCGGCCACGGCAAACGTCAACTTTCTTGATACGGTGAATGTGATAATAGTGCCCGGACTGGAAAAGGCCTGCGCGTCAGGCGTGGTTAGCGACAGAAAGACATCAACCGCTTACCCTGATCCGGTAATAGGCCTCATAACCCATGAAGGCATAAGCAGGGATGGGCGCGGCAAGGTACAGTGCCATAATGTATATATAGATGAAGACGCCTTCGCGGATATAGTAAAAGAGGCGAGGGGTGACATACTGGATAAGAGTAACCGCAATGTCGTTGTCGCGCTATTCTATCATTCCCTGATACATCTCGCAAATCCGCCTAATGAAGGGGAGGATGCGGACCATTATGAGGCGAGGATACAGAACCTCGCGCCCTTGGAC
>CAZPYQ010000119.1:0-3382 GCA_964590585.1 uncultured Planctomycetia bacterium
CATCTGGTTCTGGCCGACCTCCGTGGTTATGACCGCCTCACCCTTCGTGATCTTCGATATCTCCTCGATAACATACTGCGGCCTTAACTTTCCGTCGTCCATACCGTACTTCAAGGGATACTTTTCTTTAAGTTCCTTTATTTTTTTAAGCCATGCCGCCGTGTCGGGCGCTTTCGTGTATTTTATGAGGTGTTTAAGTATATTCTTCGCGTCGCCGACTATCGGTATGTCGACTTCGATCGTCTTGGAAATGCTCGCCGGGTCTATGTCGATATGGATTATCTTCGCGTGCGGCGCGAACGCGTCGACCTTGCCCGTAACCCTGTCGTCGAACCGGGCGCCCACCGATATAATAAGGTCCGAGTCCATTATCGCATGGTTCGCGTACGCGGTCCCATGCATCCCCGGCATGCCGAGGAAGAGGTCCTTATCGTACGGAAACGCCCCCAGCGCCAGAAGCGTCGTCGTCACCGGTATGTTGTTTTTTACGGCCAGCTCCCTCAACTCTTCCGAGGCGTTCGACGTTATGACTCCGCCGCCAGCGTAAAGGACGGGACGCCTGGACGCGCCTATCGCCTTCGCCGCCTTCTTTATCTGCCCAGCATGGCCGGTGTATGTCGGATTATACCCTTTGATATGAACGGCCTCCGGATAGCGGAAATCGGTTTCATTCTGCTGGACGTCTACCGGCAGGTCTATGAGGACGGGGCCCGGCCTGCCTGTCTGCGCTATATGAAAAGCCTCCTTCAGCATTCCGGCCAGATCCTTCACGTCTTTAACCAGATAGTTATGTTTGGTGATAGGCCTCGTTATGCCTGTTATGTCCGCCTCCTGAAAGGCGTCATTTCCTATCAGCCATGTCTTTACCTGGCCCGTTATCGCGACCATCGGTATGGAGTCCATGTAGGCGTTGGCGATCCCCGTGACGAGGTTAGTCGCGCCGGGCCCTGAAGTGGCCAGGCACACGCCGACCTTCCCGGTCGCCCTGGCGTAACCGTCGGCCGCGTGGGCGGCGCCCTGTTCGTGCCGGGTAAGGATGAATTTTATCGGGGCGTCATAAAGCGCGTCGAATATGGGCAGGACTACGCCGCCGGGATAGCCGAAGACGATTTCGACGCCCTCCTTTTTCAGGGCTTCTATCAGTATATGCGCTCCGTTCATTTTCATGCTATTAAAACCTTCAGTTGTCAGCTTTCAGCTGTCAGCAGCTATCAGCTTTCGGTCCGGAGCAGGCTGTCAGCTGCTGATGACTGACGGCTGATAGCTGAAAGCTATCCTTTCAGCACCGCGCCTTCAGACGCGGATGACACCGCTTTAGCGTAGCGTCCGAGATACCCTTCTTTCACCGGGCACTCAGGCGCCTTCCATCTCGCGAGACGCTCCTTTATCTCATCGTCGGTAAGTTTTACGCTCAACTTCCTCTCCGGGATATCTATCGTTATCTCATCGTCATCCTTCAGTATAGCGACCGGCCCTCCGCAGGCCGCTTCAGGCGATATGTGCCCTATGCACGGCCCCTGGGTCCCGCCGGAGAACCTTCCGTCGGTTATGAGCGCGACGTCATCCGCGAGCCCCATACCGACTATCGCGGCCGTGGGAGAGAGCATCTCCCTCATGCCGGGGCCGCCCTTCGGGCCTTCGTAACGTATCACGATGACCTGACCTTTCCTTATCTTTCCGGACATGATCGCCTGCATCGCGGACTCTTCGGAATCGAAGGCCCTGGCTTTGCCCTTGAACTTGAGCATCCTGGCGGAGACCGCCGTCTGTTTCACGACGCCGCCTTCGGGCGCCAGATTGCCTCCAAGTACGGCGATACCACCTTCTTTGTGGTAGGCGTTTTTGGCCTCTCTTATGACGTCCTCGTTCAATATCTGGGCGTCGTTGGCGATCTGGCTCACGAGTTTTCCGCTGGCTGTCATGACATCATTAAGAGAGTTTTTCATCCTCTTCTGTATAGCCGGAATGCCCCCTGCCCATTCGAGGTCCTCCATAAAATGTTCCCCGCCGGGAAGTATGTTTGTGATATGCGGCGTCTGCCGCGATATCTCGTCGAAGAGGCCGAGCGGGATATCGACGCCGGCTTCCTTCGCGACCGCTATAAGGTGCAAAACTGTATTTGTAGAGCCGCCGAGCGCCATGTCGACCTTTATGGCGTTATCGAAGGCCTCCTTGCGCATGATGGTCCTTGGAAGTACATTCCTCTTAACGAGGTTCACTATTCTTCCACCGGAGGCGTAGGCTATCCTCTCCTTCTTCGCCGATACCGCCAACGCTGTAGCGCAACCCGGCAGACTCATCCCTAGCGCCTCGGTGACGCAGGCCATCGAATTCGCCGTATATAACCCCTGGCACGAGCCAACCCCCGGGCACGCGCACATCTCGAGATTGTTCAATTCATCCTGCGAGATATCGCCTTTCCTGAACCTTCCTACGGCCTCGAACGTATCTTTGACCAGAGAGAGGCGCTTGCCCTTGTAATTACCTGATAACATGGGCCCGGCAGTGACCACTATCGCCGGCACATTGAGCCGGCCTATAGCCATGAGCATCCCGGGCGTTATCTTGTCGCAATTAGTTAAGGCGACGAGGCCGTCAAGCGAATGCGCCTTCATGATGGTCTCTATCATGTCCGCTATGAGTTCACGCGAGGCAAGGGAGTATTTCATGCCCGTGTGCCCCATGGCTATGCCGTCGCATATCCCCGGTATCCCGAAGAAGAATGGAACACCTCCGCCTGCCGCTATGCCGCGCTCTATGAAACGCTCCAGCCGCTCCATCCCGATATGCCCGGGGATGAGATCCGTTCTGGACGTGGCAACCCCTATGAAAGGCTTCGCCATGTCCTCTTTGGATATACCCGTTGCATACAGTAGCGACCTTGCCCCAGCCCTTTCGATACCCTTCTTAATTTTGTCGCTTCTCATAAACCCTCCAAGGGACTGTCCCCGTTACTCTTCCTGAATTGCTGGACTTAGGGGGACTGTCCCTGTTTTTTTACGTATAGTTCAATAAGTATATCAAATATTCTATAATTTTGTCAAATAAAAATGGGGCTTCGGAGTTTTTCCGGTCCCGTAACCTAAGTTTTTATACTTTTACATAAAAACATAGGGGGCGGGTTTCGATATGTGTAAGACACTCATAGAAACCTGCCCCCTGTATATTGCTACCTGCCAAGCGTCCTGCTCAGAACCTCGTTCGCCAGTTCCGGTGGGATATTAAATTGCCCCAACCGGCATTCCTCGATAATATATCCGCCTCCCTGCGCCTTTCTCCTGCCGACTATGCGCGCATCAAAGTCCACGCCTCCTGTACTTATAATACCATTAAGCTCTACTTTGTTTGCGCCTCTTTGCCTTATCGACATCTTTCTTATGCC
>CAZPYQ010000120.1:0-3339 GCA_964590585.1 uncultured Planctomycetia bacterium
TTCAATACGTCCTCCCGCGCGATGATCCCGACCACGCGCCCGTCCTTATCCAGTACGGGCATGCGCCGCACCTTCTGTGTCAGCATGATCCTGGCCACTTCGCACAGCGCCGTCTCCTCGGTCGCGGTAACGACATCTTTACGCATAAGATAGCCTATCCTTGTATCGGCGAGGTCCTTGATCTTTTTCTTCGTCGCCTTGGGGTTTTCGTCATACACGAACCTGCCGACCTTTTCTATGTAGCTCGGAAGCACCCGGGAGATCACATCCTTTTCGGTAAACATGCCCACGAGTTTCCGGTCCTTATCGACGACCGGCAGGCCGCTTATCTTCCGCTCAAAGAGTATATCCATCGCCTCTTTCGCGGTCATGTCAACTGACAGGGTAACCACATCCTTCACCATTATCTCTTTTATCTTCATAACAGCCCTCTTCGTTAACGAGCGGATCAGATCCTTCTTCTGTACCTTATTATCATAAATGACGTCAGGAGGAAGAATATCACGGCAAAAAAAGCTGTGCTCCTGTCGGGAAGCTCTCTTTTTGGAAAACCCTCTTTTATGACCTTAACGCGGGAGGCGTGTATATCGAGCTCTCCGCCGTGTTTTCCGCAGGCCCTGTTGAATATGCCGCCTATCTCGACGACATCGCCGCTCGTCCTGTAATCCCCTATGAACTTTATTTTCGCGGCATCCTCATATTTGCACCAGACACCTATGGCATTGTCGCCGTCATTAAGATTTATCCAGGCGTTTGGGCCCCTTCTCAATATCGCCGTGACGACCTCGCCCCTGTAGACGACGTCCCTGCCGTCCAGGTCCTTTGCCCTCTCTATCAGTTCGCTGCTGGAGACGGTGTAGGCGTAGGAAGTCGACGCGAATAGCAATATAAGAAGTAAGGCTGATAGCTGATAGCTGATAGCTGATAGCTTTTTCATCTTCTTCCTTTTATCGCGGCGATGATGACGCCGCCCATGACGAATATGGAGATGAACTCGAGGCGGCCCGCCCACATCTGGAACATGTAGACGCCCTTCAATACGTTCGGCATGCCGGGAAGCGTGATGCCGCAGCTCAGCCCCACGTTCGCCGACGCGGAGACCGACTCGAAGAACGCCTCCGACAGGGAATAGCCGTAGAACATGCCCGCGATTGTCCCGATAAGATAGAGGCTTATATACGAAAACAGGATGAGGCTCGCGTTCCTCACGTGTTTATCGTCCAGTATGACATCCTTCACGTGGTGCATCTTCTGTATCAACACCGCGGAGTCCGGGATGACCAGTTTCTTTATGTCCTGACGGAGCGCCTTGTATATTACCCCTATCCTTAAGACCTTTATGGCGCCCGTCGTCGAACAGATGCTGCCGCCTATGGCCATCGCGAGAGTGATACCTAGCATAGCCATCGGACCCCACTCATGTATGAATTGGCGCGCGTATATGGTCTGAAACCCCGTTCCCGTGTGGCCCGACGCAAGTTGATAGAACGTCTTCTTAAAAAAGGAGATGCCGTCCGGATAGGCCCCTTCCCATATGACGCCCCACGCGGTTATGGACAAAAGGCCTACTATGGTGAGCGCCAGCGTCCGGGTCTCTATGTTCTTTAAAAGTTCCCGCCTGTTTCCCGTCCATACCGCGTAATGGAGGGCGAAGTTCATGGCCCCCAGGAACATTATGGCGAGCGTTATCAGTTCAAATGCGAAACTATGATAAAAGAGGATGCTCTGCGATTGCGGGGTGAACCCTCCCGTGTCCCATGCCGTGAAAAAAAGACAGACGCTGTCAAATAGCGCCTTCGCCGGCTTTAAGCCGCACCTCATGCCCGATACGAAAAACGCCGTGCCTCCTATTACGAGGTATACTATACTGACGAGCCAGATGAACCTTGCCGTCGCTACGATATTGGGGAGTATCTTCTCTTCCCTCGCCTCACCGACATACATGGTGAAGGCGCCGGCCGTACCCCTGAAAAGAAAGGTGAGCGCTATCACTACTATGCCCTGCCCGCCTACGAACATTATCTCGTGGCGCCAGAAGTTATAGGCATACGCCATGTGGTCCAGGTCCTTTACGAGGGTAAGGCCGGTCGTCGCGTAACCGCTCATGGTCTCGAAACAGGCGTCAAGGAACGAACCGTAATGGCCGCTTAATATCAAAGGTATCGCGGATACCAGCATGGCGGCCAGCCAGGAGAGGGATGCGACGACCATGGCATGCACCGTCTGAAGGTCCCTCTTGGTGTAAAAGACTATCATGAAGATAAACCCTATGGAAAAAGTGACCGATACGCCGAAAAGAAAATCCACGGCCGGTTTCCACTCCCTGAAGAGAACGGCCACGATTATCGGCAGGGTCTCGCAGATCCCGAGGCCGACTATTATCTTGCCGAGGTAATACCCTATTATCTTGTAATCTTCCCTGTCGGGCCTTAATATCATCTAGAATATTCTCCACCAGATCATGCACACAAAAAACGAGACGACAACAACGAGCGCCACGACCAGTATCTCCGCGGCTATGCCAAAGAGGCCGTTTTTGATCGTCTTCATGAATGTCCTTACCTTCAGTATGGGGTTCATCCTATTCGACCTTTCCGACGAAGGTGGTGAGGAGCGCCTTCTCGTTTTCTATGAATGTGAGCGCTATGATGTCGTCTCCTTTTTTAAGCACCGTATCGCCCTTGGGCACTATTATCGACTCCCCCCTTAATACGGATACGAGGACCGAATCGGGAGGCAGGGATATGTTCTTGACCTCTTTCCCCACGACCGGCGAAGTTTCCGGCAGGTCGACCCTTACGAGTGCCAGTTTGCCGCGCTTGAAGGTCATGAGATTTATGAAATCCTCGAACGACGCCTCCTCTTCTATTATCTTGGCGATTATGGTGGTCGAGTTTATCGGCACGTCCACCCCGAGTTCCGAGAATACATGCTCGTTTTTAGGGTTATTTATCCGCGCGACCGCGCGCCTCACCTTGAAGACCTCCTTGGACAATTGGCAGATGACGAGGTTATCCTCGTCGTCGGCCGTTACGGCGGCTATGACGTCGGCCCTCCCGACCTCCGCGTCCTCCAGATATTTCGGATCGCATCCGTCGCCGTTTATGACCATGGCGTCAAGGTTCTGCGCCATTCCTTCGCAGCGCTCTTTGTCCTTCTCTATCACGGTGACGACATGTTTGTCCGCTATCAATTTCTGGGCAAGGTTGAAACCTATCTTTCCCGCGCCTACTATCACTATATACATAGTTTACCTCTTATATCATTTATGAAAATACCCGCTCCTAAAATTTAATCCCAAAACTAAACCCAACCAAAAAAGGTTATGCCAAAAATCCC
>CAZPYQ010000121.1:0-3329 GCA_964590585.1 uncultured Planctomycetia bacterium
ATGGTCAGTAATGACGTCGCCATAGAGGGCTTCTACTCCCTCACCCAGGCCGCGATAGTGTTCATCGTCATAGGAGCGTTGATAGTGCTCGGGAAAAGACGCCATAAGGATGGACATTGAAGAAGGTTATATATATCTCATCTTTTTTTATTGTGATATTCCCCGCGACGGCTTATGCGTATGTGGATCCCGGAGTGGGCGGGATGCTCTTTCAGGTGGGCTACCTCCTGCTCACCGGCTTCCTGGGCATACTATTTTTCTGGTCGAACCGCATAAAGAATATCTTCGGAAAGAAGGATAAAAAAGAAGATAAGAAATGACGAGGATACCAAAGGAGGAGATAAGGTTCGACCCCGTCTCTTATATAGATCCGTCCGGAAGGGTCTTTGAGTGGAAAGGAGATATCTACAGGGCGATAGGTCCGGATATGGCAGGCCATTTTGAATGGCTCGCCGGTCAGGGCTTTTTTAAATCCCTCCAATCGCAAGGCCTGATAGTCAACACAGAAAAGACAGACCATCTTCTGGACGGCGCCGCCCTTGTCCTGAAGCACGAAAAGATAACCCCCGCCACTTATTGCTTCGAATGGCCCCCCGAGATGCTGAAGGACGCCGCGATCCTCACCATAAGGCTTTGTCTTGAACTTAATAAACACGGCCTTACCCTGCAGGATGCCTACCCGTGGAACGTGTATTTCAAGGGGGCCAGGCCCGTCTTTATCGATGTCGGTTCGATAGTGAAGACAGGTCAGGATATGATATGGGGGGCATATCAGGAGTTCTGCAATTTCTTTCTCTATCCGCTCTATCTCTATTCCGCGGGTCTGTATGACGCAGCAAGGCCTATGCTCACCGACTATCTTAACGGCATTTCAGACAGGCAATGCTTCAGCCTTCTTCCTCTGCGCAAGAAATTCTTCAGCCGCGGGCCGCTCTTCAGGTTGACGCTCACAGCCGGTTTGAGCGGCGCCGTTCAGAAGATGAAATTAGACGATAAACTGCACGCAATGACAAAGGATGTGAGCGCAAAGGCCGACCTGACTAAGGCGAGGAGGCATTTTTTTGAAGGGCTATTAAAAGAGCTGGAATCGGTCAGATTCCCCGCCGGCAAGACGCCGTGGTCTTCATATTATGCGGAGATGAAACCGTACACGCCATCCGCGGATTGGAACGCGAAAGAGAAGGCCGTCTTCGAAGCGCTTAATAATCTGAAACCGGGAAGCATCCTGGACATAGCCTGCAACAAAGGTTGGTACTCGATATTGGCCGCAGGGCATGGGTGCCGCACAATATCCTTTGATACGGATGCAGAATGTATATCTTACGTCTATGGTGTAGCCAAAAAGGAAAATCTCGACATAACACCGCTTGTCATGAATTTATTAAATCCGTCGCCAACGACTGGATGGGCCCTAAGACAGTTCCCCTCCGCTGTCGAGCGGCTCGGCGCCGATATGTGCCTTGCGCTGGCCTTCATACATCACGCCGTATTCAGCCAGTGGCAGGACTTCGACCGGGTCATCGAGTCGATAGGCCTTTTCACAAAGAAATGGATGTTGATAGAGTATATCCCCAAAGACGATGAGAAAGCGCTTCTTCTGCTATCCCGCAAAAAGGACATCTTCCCCTGGTACACGTTCGATAATTTTAAGAGGTCCATAGAAAAAAGATACACCATACTCAAGATATCCGACTCCTGCCCGTCTTCAAGAAAACTCGTCCTATGCGAAAAAAGATAATACCCGCCCCCCTTTTAAAATTCCTTACGCTCTACTCCGGCCTCGGATATATCATGCTGTCTTATAGTTTCCTATATTACGGCTCTTCCATGGTACGTTACTGCGGCCCCGCCGCGGTAACGTTCTCGTTTTCGGCCATTTCGATCGCGATATTCTGTCTTTCGTTAATCCTGGCGTGCGCAAGCAGGCTGATAGACATCATATTAAACTCCATCATACGCTCCAAGACGAGGCCGAGCATCTATCCCGTAGTGACCGTTATATTCCTTTTCATGCTGTCATGGACCATCGCGCGCTATACATATCTCTTTGTGAAGGATTTTTCTTTTATCCGCAAATTGCCGCTATTTTACTCCGCATCATCCGCGCAAAGCCTGTTCATGTACAGATCCGTGGCGATAGCGGTGCTTCTCACCGCGGCGCTATTGCTGAAAAAAAATATTTTTCAGGAAGGCACCGCCTTTATGGCTGCGATGACATACTGTTCAGCGGCCTTCGTCATATCCTCGACGATCATATTTTTAACAGCTCTTTTCACAGTGCTTCCGAGATGGCGCTGGGAGGAGGCCGTTTACGGCCATAGCGCGGCCGGCCTGGCGGCGGAAGGTATTAAAAAACCCAATGTGTTACTGATCGTATGCGATTCCCTGTCCGCGCCTCATATGTCTCTGTACGGCTACTGGCGGGAAACCACACCGAACATTGATATCGTCGCCGCCGAAAGTTGCGTATTCGACAATATGCATGCCTCCTCAAACGGCACGGTGGGTTCCTGGCCCGGCATATTAGAAGGCGTTTACCAGGCCACGCACAAAAAATTTTACAGTGAATTTCTGCTTCCATCCTATCCCGCCGCAAAAACCTTGGCCTATTTTTTATCTTCCGCCGGATATTCCACATACGGCATCGGGATCCCGTACATCCAGGAGTTCGGTTACGAAAAATCGTTTCAGCATGTTATGCCTGAGTCGGATTATCCCAAATACAGATTCCTTTATAGAGTGGCTGTCAGAAATAAGCTTCCTCTTTATATTTGGTGCGTGATTCTCAAATACGATTTTTTATCGCCGGTGAATTTTCTTAGAAACATCCCTGGGCAGTGTAAGACCGATGTTTCGGCGGCGGGAGAAGAGATGAAGAGATTGAATATGCTGAAGGAAACGGCGATAAGCGCGGACAGGCCATTTTTTGTATGTTGTAATCTTTTTATCCCCTCCATGAACGAATCCTATCGTTCCCCGAAGAAATATAGAGGACGATTTTCGAAAAGGGAGGTCCGCCAGGATCTTTATGACAAGATAGAGTTTAATGGTCTTTATCCTGCCGGCATGCAAGAAGAGATAGAAATAATGCGCGACATATATGATGAGGCCGTTTTATATGGTGACTGCCTGATAGGGGAACTTGTGAAATTTCTGGAGGATAAGCGCCTTTTCGACAATACCATACTTGTCATCACTTCTGACCACGGGCAATCGTTCAGCAGAGGATATCTCGGCCATACGGGGCCGTTATTGCATGAAGAATTGACCCGCATACCCCTTATAATACACATGCCAGGTCAAAGGCAAGGCAAGAGGATAGAGATGAT
>CAZPYQ010000122.1:0-3319 GCA_964590585.1 uncultured Planctomycetia bacterium
GATATAGCGATGGTCAAGAACGTGCTGGAAGACGCCAAAAAAGAAAAAGAGGAAGAAAAGACGGATTAAAAACCAAGATAAGAGAGCATATGCCCACAATCAACCAGCTTATAAGATTAGGACGAGAGCAGTTCACGAAAAAGAGCAAATCGGCGGCCCTGAGAGGTTGCCCGCAGAGAAGGGGGGTATGTCTGCAGGTCAAGACCCAGACGCCCAAAAAACCTAACTCGGCCCTTAGAAAGGTCGCGAGGGTAAGGCTTACCCATAGCGTGGAGGTCACCGCTTATATACCCGGAGTGGGGCATAACCTTCAGGAACATTCGATAGTATTGGTGAGGGGCGGCAGGGTCAAGGACCTGCCCGGTGTAAGATATCATATAGTGAGGGGGATCCTGGATGCCGCCGGCGTCGTCGACAGGAAGAAATCCAGGTCAAAATACGGCGCTAAGAGGCCTAAGGAGGGGAAAGCTGCCCCCAAACCTGCCGCGGCCAAAGGATAAGAGATGAGAAGAAGAAGAGCCGAAAAAAGAGAGCTTATACCCGATACGAAATATAATAATATTGTGGTCACCAAGTTTATAAATATGGTGATGACCAGCGGGAAAAAGGCCATTGCGGAGCGGATAGTTTACAAGTGCTTCGATATGCTCGGCGAAAAGACAGGCAAACCGCCTTTGGAGGTCTTTCAGAAGGCGCTGGATAACGTGAGGCCCCTTTTGGAAGTGAAGGCCAGGCGCATAGGCGGCGCGACTTATCAGGTCCCTATCGATGTCAGGCAGGACCGCGGAATAACGCTGGCCATGATGTGGATGCGTAACTTCGCAAGGGCCAAAAAAGGAAGGCCCATGGAGACGAAGCTGGCGGACGAACTCCTCGAGGCGTATAAAGGCGAAGGCGCGGCTATCAAGAAGAGGGAAGACACCCACAAGATGGCCGAGGCAAATAAGGCATTTGCGCACTATAGATGGTAGAAAAAAGCTATAAGCTGTAAGCTTTAAGCTATAAGCTAAAAATAAAGCCATGATGGAAACTGTAAGTGAGATAGAAGTTAAGCCTGATATAAAGACAAAAGCTATGAGTAAAACGAAAACCAAAGAAGATCTTACGAATATACGGAATATCGGCATAATCGCCCATATAGACGCCGGCAAGACGACGACGACCGAGCGCATCCTCTATACGACCGGCAGGATCTATAAGAAGGGCGAGGTCGACGACGGCACTACTACCATGGACTGGATGGCGCAGGAGCGCGAGCGCGGCATAACCATAACGAGTGCTGCGACGACATGTTTCTGGAAAGATAAGAGGATAAACATAATAGATACCCCCGGACATGTGGATTTCACGGCCGAAGTGGAAAGATCGTTAAAGGTACTGGACGGCGGGGTGGTGGTATTCTGCGCGGTCGGTTCCGTTCAACCGCAGAGCGAGACCGTATGGCGCCAGGCCGATAAATACAATGTCCCAAGGCTGGCGTTTATAAATAAGATGGACAGGACCGGGGCCAATTTCTTTAAGGTCGTTAACGACATAAAGGAGATGCTTGGCGCGAATCCGGTGCCGGTGGTCATACCTATAGGGGCCGAAGATAAATTTCAGGGCGTAATAGACCTGATAACGATGAAGGCCATGATATATAAGACAGGTGATCCTTCCGGAGGGGCCGCGGTAGAGATCCATCCGATACCGCCCGAACACGCTAAGCTGGCGAGCGAATACCGCCATAACCTGATCGTGAAGATAGGCGAGGTGGACGAAGCGTGCATGGAAAAGTACATACACGATAAGGGGATCTATCCGAACGAGATAAGGGGTGTCTTAAGGAAGGCCATCATACACGGGAAAATAACCCCTGTTCTGTGCGGAGCGGCGGCGAAAGAGAAAGGCGTTGAAGCCCTTTTGGACGCCATAGTGGATTATCTGCCGTCACCGGCGGATATACCTCCTATAAAAGGGCGGCATCCGGGGACCAAGGAAGAGATAACGTGCAAGGCCGATGTCAATGAAAGATTTTGCGCGCTGGCCTTCAAGATAATGGCAGATCAGTTTGTCGGGAAGCTTACATATTTCCGGGTCTATTCCGGCAGGTTAAAGCAGGGCGATTATGTATATAATCCTACAAAAGATGTCCGCGAGAGGATAGGCAAGATCGTGAGGATGCACGCAAACAAGCAGGAGATAGTGGATGAGGTTTCGGCAGGGGAAATAGCCGCGGGAGTGGGTTTAAAAAAGACTACCACCGGAGATACCCTGTGCGTCGAGGAAAATCCAATCGTATTGGAGAGCATACGTTTCCCGGAACCGGTGATATCCATGTCCATAGAACCCAAGACGAGGTCCGATGAAGAACGTCTTGGCATGGCGCTCCATAAACTGGAAGAAGAGGACCCCACCTTCAGGGTTACCTATAATAAAGAGACGGGGCAGACGATAATAAGCGGCATGGGAGAGCTCCATCTGGAGATATTGATAGACAGGATGGCCAGGGAATTCAACGTAACATCGAATGTCGGCAAGCCGCACGTCGCGTACAAGGAGACGATAACGAAGTCCGTCAGATCCGTAGGAAAATTCATACAGCAGACAGGCGGCAGGGGCCAATACGGACATGTGGTATTTGACATAACGCCGGCTGCCAGGGCCTCCGGCATAGCATTTTTAAATAAGATAGTCGGCGGGGTCATACCCAGAGAGTATATATCGGCTGTGGAAGAAGGCGTAGTCAAGGCGGCCAGGAACGGCGCCCTTGCCGGTTATCCCGTGTCCGATATAGAGGTCAAGCTCGTGGACGGTTCGTACCACGAGGTGGACTCTTCGGAGATAGCCTTCAACATGGCGGCCGGATTGGCGCTGTCCGATGCGCTCAAGAACGCCGGATCGGTGCTGCTCGAGCCGATAATGGATCTCGAGGTCATAGTGCCGGAGCAGTACATGGGAGAGATAATAGGCGACCTGAACTCGCGGAGGGTCAAGATAATATCCATAAACGAAAAAGGCAGTACCAAAATAATCAGGGGCCACGCGCCTCTTTCAGAGATGTTTGGTTACGCGACCATATCAAGGAGCCTTACGCAGGGTAGGGCAACCTATACAATGGAGCCTTCCTTTTACCAGGAGGTGCCTAGAAATATAGCGGAGAAAATAATAGAATCTTCCGGGTATGCTGGAACGCAGCGGAAGGAAAAATGAAGCGCAGAGTAAAGATCCTTCGGGCACTCCTGTTCGTCGCGCCCTCAGGATCAAATTTGCGAAGCAAATTTGAAAGGAGACAATAAAATGGCAAAAGAAAACTTCGTAAGGAATAAGCCGCATGTGA
>CAZPYQ010000123.1:0-3291 GCA_964590585.1 uncultured Planctomycetia bacterium
ATTTTATGGTGCCGGGGAATTTAAGTAAAATATCCGGCGACGACGAGAAGTCCGCCAGGTCGGCTTACGAATCGCTATGCGAGGCCGTCGCTGAATCGGACGATGCCCTGCTGGAGAAGTATCTTGAAAAGGGGGAGCTCTCCGAAGAAGAGATGAAGGCGAATTTCAAGAAAGGGCTGCTTCAAGGGAAGGTCGTCCCGATATTCGTAGGCTCTGCCACAAAGAATATAGGCATAAAGGAGTTATTGCGTCTCATCACAAACCAGATGCCTTCACCGCTTGACATGCCGCAGCCTGCCGCGGCGAATGCGGATACCGGCGGGGCGGTGACGATAGACCAGAAGGCCCCGAACGCGCCCTTATCGGCGCTCGTATTCAAGACATTATCGGATCCGTACCTCGGCCAGATCTCCATGATCAGGATATTTTCCGGCAGGCTTTCTTCGAACACCGGATTCTACAACGTGTCTAAGAAAGTCAGGGAGAAGATAGGGTCGGCCTTTTCGCTGATGGGTAAGGCGCAGACGCCGGCGGCTGAAGCGATCGCCGGGGATATCATCTGCGTGGCCAAGCTGAAGGAGACGTCCACCGGGGACTCCTTGAGCGACGAAAAGGCCAATATCAAATTTGCCGAAATCACCTTTCCAGATCCGGCGCTCTCATTTTCAATCAAGCCGAAGACCAGATCTGATGAAGACAAGATCTCGAACGCGCTCCATAAGCTTACGGCCGAAGACCCGACATTTAAATTCGTAAGGGATGAGCAGACCAAGGAGCTCGTCGCCTCAGGAATGGGCGATATGCATATAAATATAATGATAAACCGCATGAAAGAGCGCTACGGCGTCCATGTGGATATGGGCACTCCAAAAGTCGCCTACAAAGAAACGATAATGTCCAAGGGTGATTCACAGTACCGGCACAAGAAGCAGTCGGGCGGAGCGGGTCAATTCGCGGAGGTATGGATGAGGATAGAACCCCTTCCGCGCGGGTCAGGTTTTGAGTTCGTGGATGAGGTTGTAGGCGGTGCGATACCCAAACCTTTTGTGGTCAGCTGCGAAAAGGGCGTCAGGACGGCGCTGACAGCAGGCTCTCTGGCCGGTTTTCCGGTAGTAGACGTAAGGGTTATCGTTTATGACGGCAAGACTCATCCCGTAGACTCCAAGGATATAGCCTTCCAGATAGCCGCAAGACACGCATTCAGGGAATCGTGCCTTAAGGCAAAGGCCGTTCTTTTGGAGCCTATCATGAACGTCGATGTCATAGTGCCGGATGAGTTCATGGGCGACATAACCGGCAGCCTTAATTCGCGGCGCGGCAGGATCATGGGCATGGAGCCGGGAGACGGCGTTCAGGTGATAAAGGCCCAGGTACCCCTTGAAGAGATGTATAAGTATGTGAACGAGCTCAAGTCCATAACAGGCGGCAGGGGCACCTATAACATGACTTTTTCGCATCATGAGATAGTTCCTTCCAACCTTGCGCAGACTATAATAGAGAAGGCAAAAGCGACGAAGAAGCAGGAGGCTGAAGAATGATAAAACAAAGAAACCAGAAATCAGATTACAGTAACCAGGTTCTGGTATCTGGTTGCTGGTTTCTGGTTACCTGAGAATAAGGAGAGAAAGATGTCAGGACATTCAAAGTGGGCGACTATCAAACACAAGAAGGCGGCGACCGACGCTAAGAGGGGTAATCTTTTCACTAAACTTATAAAGGAGATAACCGTCGCGGCGCGCAGCGGCGGGAACCCCGACATAAACCCTAAATTGCGCGTTGCCATAGACCACGCAAAAAACGCGAGCATGCCTTCCGACAATATCGAGCGAGCGATAAAGAAGGGGACGGGAGAGCTCCCTGGCGTCTCGTACGAGGAGATGACCCTCGAGGGTTATGGCCCGGGAGGTGTGGCCATATATGTCGAGCTCCTGACGGACAATAAGAACAGGACCTCGAGCGAGATACGCAGTCTATTCACCAAGAGGGGCGGAAACATGGCCGGAGCAGGTTCGGTCGCCTGGATATTCGAGAAAAAGGGGTATATCACCATCTCTAAAGAGACGATCGACGAGGACAAGCTCATGTCTATCGTTTTGGATGCGGGCGCCGAAGACATGGTGTCGGAGGACAATGAATACGGCGTGAAGACGGCGCCGCAGGATTTTTATAAGGTGAAGAAGGCGATAGAGGATAATAATATAAAGATAGAGTCCGACGAACTCACCATGCTGCCTAAAAACACCATAAAATTGTCAGGCGATGAGGCCAAGAAGGCGCTGGAGCTCGTAGACTACCTGGAAGAGCACGACGATGTCCAGAACGTTTACGCGAATTTTGATATCCCTGACGAGATGTTAAAAGAATAAGGGTTATGTGGCTACTCACATAAGGGTCCTTGGCATTGATCCGGGGCTGGGTATCACCGGTTACGGAGTGGTGGAGGAATCCGAAAGGGGCGGCTTCAGGGTGCTCGAAGCCGGCTGCATCAGGACGTCGAAGACAGTCGATATCGGAATCAGGCTGAAGAAGATCCACGCCGGCGTCCTTGGCCTCATAAGAGAATACAGGCCCGATGTCATCGCGCTGGAAGGGTTATATTCTCATTATAAACATCCCACCTCGGTCATCATGATGGCGCATGCCAGAGGCGCGGTTGCGCTCGCCGCGGGTTTGTGCGGGATAAGGCTCATGAGTTACCCCGCGACCAAGATAAAAAAATCCATAACAGGAAACGGCATGGCGTCGAAATTCCAGGTCCAGCGCGCTATCCAGGGGCTCTTGGGGCTCACGGTTCAGCCCGAACCGCCTGATGTCGCGGATGCCCTGGCGGTCGGGTTAAGCCACTTCTATATAGATAAAAAAAGGGCTATCGTATGATCACGAGGATATCCGGCAAGGTGCGCACGAAAAACGAAGACAGCCTCGTTCTGGACGTTAACGGCATATGCTACGAGATCCTCGTTCCTCCGGCCGTGTTGAAATCGATTGAAAATACGGATATGAAAGGCGGCACGGTGGACCTTGTCACATATCATTATCTTCAGATAGAACCCTCCCGCGGCATGCCGGTACTCATAGGTTTTTTAAACGAGATAGAGAAGGAGTTCTTCGAACAGTTCATAACAGTCTCCGGTATCGGCCCCAAGGCGGCCTGCAGGGCATTGAGCATATCGTTCTCTGTGATAGCGGACGCGATAGACAAAGGCGACATAGCCTTCTTAAAGACACTTCCCGGCATAGGCGAGCAGAGGGCGAGAGAGATAGTGGCTAAATTGCAGGGCAAGGTCGGGA
>CAZPYQ010000124.1:0-3273 GCA_964590585.1 uncultured Planctomycetia bacterium
GGTTCGCCGCTATGTTATCTATCCTGGGTTTATTATCTTTAACTACGCCCGTGAGGTTCTGGGCCAGCTCCTTCACCTCGACCAGCATCTTGTCCAGGTTCTCGGCGATGGAGTCCGCCTTTTTGAAAAGCTTCCTGAGTTCGATCGGATCCTCGCTTGCAAGGACAGCGCCCTCTTTAGCGAAGGGCCTATCGGACGATCCCGGGGTGAGGCCTATAAAGGCGTCGCCGACCATGCCGCTGGTAGTTATGTAGGCAAGCGAATCCTCGTGGACCTTGGCGCTCTTGTCCAGGACCAGCGTCAGCTCGACTTTCGTCTCCGGCGTATAATTGAACTTTATCTTCTCTACGCGGCCCACTTCTATGCCTGAAAGCTTGACTATGGAGTCGGGCTTTATGCCTTCCGCGTAATTGAAGTAAGTCATTAGCCGGTATGGCTGGCTGGCGCTCTTGACGGCCGTCTTAGACCAGAAGAATACGCCGACCGCTACCGCAGCTACCACTACTATGCCTGTTTTCAATTCATTCGTTATCTTCATGAGATAAGTCTCCTTATACGGTTTATTTCATTATAGTTTCAAGATAATCGTCTTTCTGCTGGAAAAACCTTATGGGGCCGTCCGGACTGCCGGATATGAACTGCTGCACCATAGGATTTTTACTTCCCTTTATCGCCTCCGGCCTGCCCACTTCAAGCACCTTGCCCTCATAAAGCATGGCTACCCTGTCGGCTATGGAAAAAACACTCTTCATGTCATGAGTAACCACCACGCTCGTGATAGAAAGTTTTTTTGACAGGTCCAATATCAGCTTATCCACCACGCCGGCAACTATCGGGTCAAGGCCCGCCGTCGGCTCGTCGTAAAACACTATCTCCGGATCGAGCGCTATCGCGCGCGCCAGCCCCACCCTCTTCCTCATGCCTCCGGAAAGCTGGCTGGGCATTAGGGCCTCAAACCCCCTCAACCCCACCATCTCCAGTTTCATCTTTATAACGGTCTCAATGACATTCTTGTCGAGCTTCGTATGTTCTCTTAGGGGCAGGCTTACGTTCTCTCCGACGGTCATTGAATCGAAGAGCGCCGCGGACTGGAAACACATGCCTATCTTCTTCTTCAGCTTATCCATATCGTCTTCGCCCAGGCCCGTCAACTCCTTGCCCAAAAGACATATCTTTCCCGAATCCGGCACGAGGGCGCCCGTAAGATGCCTTAAAAAAGTGCTCTTTCCGCATCCGGAGCCTCCCATTATAACGAATGTCTCCCCTCTATAGATCTCAAGGCTCACCCCGTTAAGGATAGCCCTGTCGCCGAACTTTTTGGTGACGCTGTCCGCTTTTATTATTACTTCCCGCTCCATTTTAACACCCTATTTATTCGCGAAGTAGAAGACGCCCGTTAATATGCTATCGAAAAGTATTATAAGGATGAAACTCGTGACCACGCTTAAAGTCGTAGATTTGCCGACGCCCTCCGCGCCGCCTTTCGTATTTAATCCCATATAGCAGCCTATCATGGATATCACGATGCCGAAGACAAAACTTTTTATCAGGCCCGTATACACGTCCTTCCACGCCATGAACTGGAAGGAGAAAGTGATGTACCTGTACGGATTAAGATGAAGGTTGAAGACCCCCACCAGGAAGCCGCCGAATATACCTATGATATCGGCAAATATGACAAGGCAGGGAAGCATTACGATGAGCGCGATAAAACGCGGTACTACCAGAAATCTTATAGGATTGAGCGCCATCGTCTCCAGCGCCTCTATCTGCTCCGTGACCTTCATGGTTCCCAGTTCCGCGGCGATGGCCGCGCCCACCCTGCCCGCGACCACAAGCGAAGTTAAAACAGGCCCCAGCTCCCTCGCCAGGCTTATGGCGACCATGGGGGCCACGAAGATGTTTGCGCCGAAACGCGTAAGCTGATACGCGCTCTGCATAGCTATGACGATACCCGTGAAGAACGCGACGAAGAAGACTATGATGAGGGAATCCATGCCGGCGAAGACCATCTGCGCAAATATGCCTTCCGGCTTGGGAAACTTCTTTTTAAAGGGCCCTACCACGATCCAGAAGACGGTCTCAAAAAAGAGGGCCAGCACGGCGAGCGTGTGCCGGACCAATAGCACCACCATGCTTCCTATCCTCTCTACAAAATTTATAAGCGCCTTCATATCCCTTGCTTTTGGCTTTTCCCCTAGGCGAAAGAAGAGATAGCGTCTTCTTCCTGCGACACGATATCGAAAAGTTTATCCAGTTTGGTTATTTCAAAAAGGCTTTTTATCTTGGGCGAAAGATTGGTAAGTTTTAATTTCCCGCCGTACGTTCTCATATTTTTCAAAATCTCTACCAGCGTGGCCAGGCCGGACGAGTCCACATAGGAGACATCCTTAAAATTTATCGCGACCTTGGACGACTTTTCCCGCGTTATCTTGTCGAACGTCTTCTTTATGGACGGGGCGGTATTTATATCCACCTCTCCTTCTATGTAACATACGGATACATCTCCTCTATTCTCAAATTTGAGTTTCATGCTGCATCCTCCAAGGATTTGCGGTTTAAGCCTATCATCATATATATTTCACCATTTTAATCACATTACCTTTATCGTTAAACTCGACCCTGTCCATGAGATAATTTATCAGATAAACCCCCCTGCCTCCGCCTCGCCATATATTCTTCTCTTTCGTCGGATCCGGGACCCTTTTATAATTAAACCCCCGCCCCTTGTCCTCGACCGTTATGCCGAACCGCTTACCGTCTATGCCGTATGTCACCTTGACCGGCAACCTCTTATCCAGGCCGTTGCCGTGCACTATCGCGTTCCTGACGGCCTCTTCGACGCAAAGCCTTATATCGAATAGTACCGAAGCGTTAAGCCGCCTGCGGACCAATCCCTTAAGCACCCGTTCCGAAGCCTTTCGTATATATCTTATCTCGCTTGGCACTTCAAAGGTTGCGTCCATGGACTCGTCATTCTTTAAAAACGCCGATGCTTCTAAATTTTTCATACCTCTTCTCTAAAAGACTATCTTTGGAGACCGTTTTTAACGCTTCCAGATCTTTCTTTATCGCCGCTTTGATGTTCTCCGCCACGCCCTGCGGGTTCCTGTGCGCCCCGCCCAGGGGTTCTCTTATTATATCATCGATGAGGCCCAATTCAAGCAGATTCTTGGCCGTCAGTTTCAGGGCCTTTGCGGCATCGGGAGATTTCGACCTTTCCTTCCACAGAATGGCCGCACAGCCTTCCGGAGATATCACGGAATAATAAGC
>CAZPYQ010000125.1:0-3237 GCA_964590585.1 uncultured Planctomycetia bacterium
AGGACACAAGCTTTTCAAGCTTGCGACTGGGGTTCAAATCCCCATGGGGACGCCAGTTTTACATGTATGGTATAGGGGATTTGAAGCCAGATTTGCGCCGACGAGTAGGAGGATAAGGCCTTTGGCCGTCAGCAAATCTGGCCGGCCCGAAGCGAGCCTCTGGCGAGCGTAGGGAAATCCCCATGGGGACGCCAAATTTGCTTCGCAAATTTGATCCTGAGCGAGGCATGGAATCCGACGAATAGGAGGGTTCCAGCCGATGCGAAGGACCTTTTGCTTTTGTACCGTTTGGAATTTTCATCGGCCAAGTGTCCCTAATTCCAAGATTAAAGCTGTCCCCTATTTAGGGGGTACACGTTTAATCTTAGGTATAGGGACAGGTTGCATCTTAATTTCCCAAACGGTACAAGATTACCTATGTGGATAACTTTGTGCATAGAATAGACTTGTCAAAACTCGTTTTTTTAGCGGCCTCTCTCGTCTTGTCCTTCACTCTCGCCTCCTGCGCCACAGCCCCGGTAAAACATCCCTATAAAGCGGTGGAATATGACGTTCAGCTTGCCGGGCCTCAAGATATCGTTCATGTCGTGGCGCCCGGGGAGACATTATGGCGCCTGAGCAAGATGTACGGAGTGAGCGTCGAAGAGCTCATGCGGGCCAATAACCTTAAAGCCCCCCAGGAGCTAGCTACGGGCCAGCATCTCGTTATCCGACAGGCGATGCCGACACAGCCGGTCATCCCCCTCTATCCTTCGAATAAATGGAAGCATATCATAATCCACCACAGCGCGACCGATATGGGCAATGCCATGTCGTTATTCAAAATACATTTGAAAAGGGGGTTTTGGCACGGCCTCGGCTACGATTTTGTGATAGGAAATGGCAGTTATGGCAAGGCCGACGGGCAGATAGAGATATCTCACCGGTGGATAAGGCAGGAAGACGGCGCGCATTGCAAAGCCTCGGGCATGAACCACACGGGGATAGGTATCTGCCTCGTAGGAAATTTCAGCAAGACCCATATTTCAAAAGGACAATTTGATTCTCTGATATATCTCGTTAATATCTTGCGAAGGTACTATAATATACCGGTTGAGAATATTATGGGGCACGGGCAGGTCCCGGGCGCCGCGACCGAGTGCCCGGGAAAACACTTCCCGTGGAAGGAATTTTATAATAGGTTAAAAACGGTAAATTAGGGTTACGGGTAACGGGGTACGAGCCCGTATCCCCAACGCGCTATTCTATGTTTATAAAAGAGACTAAACTCACGATCGTCCAGGGCGATATAACAGAGCTCAAGGTCGACGCGATAGTGAACGCCGCCAATAATAAACTGGTAATGGGCGGGGGGCTTGCCGGCGCCATAAAGAGACTGGGCGGCAAAGAGATAGAAGCAGAGGCCGTCAAAAAGGGCCCCATACAGATAGGTGACGCTGTATTCACGTCGGCCGGCAAACTCCCAGCCAAATACATCATACATGCCGCGACCATGGGAATGGACTTTGAAACGGATGAAGAGAAGATACGCGACGCCTGTAAAAATTCTCTAAGGGTCGCGGAGGAGCTAAAGGTATCGTCCGTGGCCCTGCCAGCACTGGGCTGCGGCGTGGGCGGATTTCCTTTAAAGGCGTGCGCGAAGATAATGGCGCAGGAGGTGATGAGACACCTCCGCGACAAAGATACAGCGCTAAAAGAGATCGTCTTCTGTCTTTACGAGGAAGAGGCGTATGACATATTCAATAGGAACGTCCCGGGGTATATCGAATATGTGACCACCAAGCTCTGCAAGGGGCCGTTCACGACGGTGGACGCCATCATAGAAATAGACAGCGGCATAGTGCTTATAGAGAGGAGCAACCCGCCGTTCGGATGGGCGCTGCCCGGAGGGTTCGTGGATTACGGCGAAAGCCTGGAAGAGGCGGTCAGGAGGGAAGCGAAAGAGGAGACGGGCCTTACATTGACCGGTATCAAGCAATTTCACACATATTCCGACCCGGGCCGCGATCCGCGATTTCACACCATAGCGACCGTCTTTATAGCCAAAGGCGAGGGAAAGCCGAGGGCCGGAGATGACGCCGCCGCGCTCAAGGTGGTTAAGGTAAGCGAAGCCGAAGGCATGAAATTGGCCTTCGACCATAAAACGGTTATAGCCGATTATATGAAATATAAGAAGGGGGATGTGTCATGAACCATGTCTTGTACGTGCTTTTGGGGTTGACAGCAGGGATATTAAGCGGCCTTTTGGGCATAGGCGGAGGCATCATCCTGGTACCTGCCCTGGTCTACATCGTCGGGTTGACGCAGCTTCAGGCGCAGGGCACGACACTCGCTATAATGATCCCCCCTATCGGTTTATTGGCGGCGCTCCGCTATTACCAGAGCGGTAACGTGAAGATCGGGATGGCGGGCCTCATCTGTCTGGGGTTTTTCATAGGCGGCCTCCTCGGCGCGTCATGGGCCCAACACCTGGCCGATCCCTTGCTCAAAAAATGCTTTGGAGGATTCCTTTTAGTCATCGGACTAAAGATGATGTTTTTCTAACTACCCCTATAACAGGCGAATGGAAATCATAAATTGTTTTTCGGTCGATGTGGAAGGATTTGTGGAATCCAGCCTGGAGAGTTTCCGTATTGGCAGTCAATATATGGATTCCGCGAGGGAAAATCATGAGATAGAAAAGAATATAGATTTCATCTTGGAGTTCCTTGGCAGCTTCAAAATAAAGGCCACCTTCTTTATCCTCGGCCGCATAGCAAGAGATATACCGTCAGTCGTTAAGAGAGTCGCTTCAGATGGCCACGAGATAGCATGTCACGGATTCAGGCATGTAAGGATATTCGGCATGACGAAAGAGGAGTTTAAGAAAGATTTGACGTACGCCAAGGCCTGCCTGGAGGACGTCTGCGGCGCGCAGGTCCGCGGTTTTAGGGCGCCGGATTTTTCCATAGCGGACAGAACAAGATGGGTTTTCGACGTTTTAAAAGAAACGGGTTTCGAATACGACTCCAGCGCCTTTCCCGTAAGAGGCCATGATGTATACGGCATATCCGGCGGGAGGCAATTCATACATACATTGGAAAACGGCCTCATAGAATTTCCCCCTTCTACCGCAAAAATTTTTAGTCAAACAATTCCTTTTGGAGGGGGAGGGTATTTTCGTATATATCCACTTGCCATTACGGAAGCGCTTATTGCCAAAACGAACCGCCTCGGGCAGCCCTGCATGTTCTATAT
>CAZPYQ010000126.1:0-3196 GCA_964590585.1 uncultured Planctomycetia bacterium
GGCCAAGATGTACGCCAGCGATGTCGCGATGAAGGTCACGACCGACGCGCTCCAGATATTCGGCGGATACGGCTACATGAGGGACTACCCGATAGAGAAGTTCATGCGCGACGCCAAGATAACCCAGATCTACGAAGGGACAAACCAGATACAGCGCAATATCATCGCCTCCCACGTCATAAAAGAGAGCCTCAAATAGCGAAAACGGTGATGCGTACGGAGTGCGGAGTGCCGCGTACGGCGTAAAGGCAAACGCCGTACGCCGAACGCAGTACGCAGTACGCGACATAGAGGTTTGCCATGCACATAATAGTCTGCGTCAAACAGGTCCCCAATACGACCGACGTCAAGATAGACCCCGTCACGAATACCCTGATACGCGCGGGTGTCGAGAGCGTCATAAACCCTTTCGACATGTACGCCATAGAGGAAGCGGTCCGGCTCAAAGAGCGCCTGTCCGGCAAAGTCACCGTCGTCACCATGGGCCCGCCCCAGGCGGAGGCGGCGCTTCGGGAGGCGGTATCCATGGGCTGCGACGACGCCATCCTTGTAACGGACCGGAAGTTCGCCGGCTCCGACACCTGGGCCACCAGTTATACGCTCGCGCAGGCGATACGGAAGATAGGACCTTTCGATTGCGTCATCTGCGGAAAACAGGCGTCCGACGGCGACACCGCCCAGGTAGGGCCGGGCATATCGACGCACCTGGATATCCCGCAGGTCACATACGTAAAAAAAATAAAGGAGATATCGAAAGATAAGGCGAAGGTCGAGAGGATGACGGAAGAAGGGTACGATATAGTAGAAACGCCTCTGCCGTGCCTTTTTACCGTCGTGAAAGAGATAAATACCCCGCGGCTCCCTTCCCTGAAAGGCAAGATGAGGGCCAAGTCCATGGCCATAACGAAGTGGACGGCCGACGACATAGCGGCGGCCGAGAAGAATATCGGGCTGGACGGCTCGCCTACGAGGGTAATAAAGATATTCACCCCCCCGCCCAGAAAGGGCGGCGAGATAATAAAGGGCCAGGACGCGTCCGAGATAGCCGGAAAGGTAGCGGGGCTCCTGAAGGATATCGTTATATGATGACCTCCAAAGAGCGCATAGGGAGGATACTTAACTTTCAAACACCCGACAGGATAGGCATAAAGGACCTCTTCTGGGACGAGACGAGGGCGTCGTGGCATAAGGCCCTTGAATCTGACCCGGACGACTATTTTGATTACGACATACGGACCTTGAATCTGGAAGAATCGGTGGACGATGCCGGTATAAAGGCCTTCTTTTCCGGCAAAAACAAGGAAAGGTTCCTCGCCCTCTCTTTCAGCGAGCCCTTCCAGCGCTACGTCGGAAGGGTGGGGCTTATGGCGGCGCTCGAGGATATAGCTAAAAATCCGAAAGGGGTGTTTAGAAAGTTCAAGGACGATCTCGACGGTATACTTTCAAGGGCCATAGGGATACTCGATAAAGGTTACGAGTTCGACGGGCTGTGGCTCTTCGGCGACCTGGCGCATAACGGGGGCACTTTCTTCTCGCCGGAATTCTATAAAAAATATCTCTTCTGTTTTCATAAAGAGATATGCTACTTCTTCGCCTCTTACGGGATACCGACGATACTCCATTCCGACGGCAACATCGCGGGCATCATACCGCTTCTTATAGAGGCGGGTTTCAAGGCGCTCCATCCCATCCAGTATTCCGCCGGGCTGGATATAGGCCGGCTCAAGCGGGAATACAAAAAACGCATAGCCTTTTTCGGCAACTTCGACATGGAGATGATGAGATTTCCCAGGATGAAATTAAAAGACGCACTTCTTAGGCGCCTGGAGATATGCAAGGAGGGCGGGGGCTATATATTCGGCCTTGACAGCCCTCTCGGTCCCCACACGAACCTGGAGGACTATAAGTTTATTATGGATACGGTAAAGGAACATGGGCGATACTAATAAGATAAAGATAATACTGGATAAGTGCACGGGCTGCCGCCTTTGCGTCAAGACATGCCCTTTCGGGGCCATAGAGG
This sequence comes from uncultured Planctomycetia bacterium, assembly GCA_964590585.1. Classification (GTDB taxonomy): domain Bacteria; phylum Omnitrophota; class Gorgyraeia; order 2-01-FULL-45-10; family JAHFGN01; genus CAZPYQ01. The sequence goes on from CAZPYQ010000126.1 coordinate 2,024, forward strand.
TCGTAAATAAAAAGGCGCGTATAGACCACGCGAAATGTACTCTCTGCGGCGCCTGCCTCGATTCGTGCAAGTTCAAGGCGATAGAGATAACGCTGCATTCGGCGACCACTAAGGATTTAAGCGAATATAAAGACGTGTGGGTCTTCTGCGAGCAGAAGAAGGGCGTCATACAGAGCGTTTCGTACGAACTTCTGGGCGAGGGCAGGAAATTGGCCGGAAAACTCGGATGCAGGCTCTGCGCGGTCATCTTAGGCGACGGCGTGGAATCAAAGGTCCCGGACATAGCGGCCCGGGGCGCGGACAGGATATACCTCGTCGACTCGCCGCATCTTAAATTTTACCAGGATGATCCTTATACCAATGTCCTGGTGGAGCTCGTAAGGGAGCATAAACCGGAAATCATCCTGTGCGGGGCGACGACTATAGGCCGCAGCCTCATATCGAGGGTGGCGGTTACGGTAGACGCCGGCCTCACCGCGGATTGCACGGGCCTGGATATAGATACCGAAAAGCGGCTTCTCCTCCAGACGAGGCCGGCATTCGGCGGCAATATAATGGCGACCATCATCACCCCGAACCACAGGCCGCAGATGTCGACCGTGAGGCACAAGGTCATGAAGGAAGCCGACTCCGTGAAGGGCCGCAAGGCCGAGGTGATAAAGAAGTCATTTCCGGAAGCGACTTTAAGGTCCCGGACGACCCTTTTGGATATCGTTGAGGAGATAGAGGAGACCATAAACCTCGCCGAGGCGGATATCATCGTCTCCGGGGGCAGGGGAGTGGGAAACCCCGAAAGCTTCAGCATTGTAAAGGAGCTCGCCCTCACCCTTGGCGCCGCTGTCGGCGCCTCTAGGGCCACGGTGGACGCGGGATGGATACCGTACTCTCACCAGGTCGGCCAGACGGGTAAAACCGTATGCCCCAAACTTTACATAGCGTGCGGCATAAGCGGCCAGATACAGCACCTTATCGGCATGCAGTCGTCCAGGGTCATAGTCGCCATAAACAAGGACCCGGACGCCCCCATATTCAAGGTGGCCACATACGGCATAATCGGCGATCTCTTCGAGATAGTGCCCGCCCTTACCAAAGAATTCCGCAAGGTCCTCAAAAAGTAGCTTCAGCAAAAGACTTGAATTAAGCCTCTGCCTATGCTATAGTACAATATTATAT
>CAZPYQ010000127.1:0-3182 GCA_964590585.1 uncultured Planctomycetia bacterium
TTTTCTTACCGCGGCGATAACGGGGCGGGATGTCCCGGGCGGGGCATCTATGATAACGGTTCTGGCGGTATCGATACGCGCCTGGACCTGTCTTATGAGGGGCGGGGACATTATTTCGCCGACATCCAGCCTGCCATGGACGAACTCCATGCCATGCGCCATCCCTATTTCGACAAGGCCTATCCTTTTATTGACCTCCCGTATGGCCTTTTGCGGGCATAGCAGGCTGCAGGCGCCGCATCCATGGCAAAGATGCTGAAATACAAGGACGCTTCCTTTCGCTGCTTTATCCGCCGGGATAACCGCTATCGCATGATACGCGCACACCTTCTGGCACAGGCCGCAGGTATTACAAAGCGCCTCATCGACTTCTGGGACAGGAACGAACGCCGATATCTTCTCTTTTATCTCCGGCTTAAGGAATATGTGGGCGTTCGGTTCCTCGACATCGCAGTCAAGAAATTGCGCGTTATCCAAAGAGAGGGCCAGATTAACCGCTATGGTGGTCTTTCCCGTCCCCCCTTTACCGCTTGCGACCGATATAATCATGTGTCAGTTACCGATCGTTTTTCTTTTATTATAAGTACTCTCTGAACTTCGCTTTGCGCTTCGGCAGCGCTAAACCCTTTCTTTAAAAAATAACCTTTCGCTTCGTCCAGATCGTGCCTGGAACGGTCGTGGGACCTTCCTTCGTGCTCATGGCACGCGTTTATGACCTCAAAACCCTTTGCCGTGAAATCGCTCAAGATCATCTTGCCTCCGGCCCGCAATACACGGATCAACTCATCCAAAACCGCCCATGGTTTTTCGAGATGATGAAATACGTTTATGGAGAAGACCGCATCAAAACTGCGATCCGGAAAACTTAAACTTTGCGCGTCCTCTATCCTGAAATCTACCTGTCTCTCCAGGCCATGGTACTCTATATTTAATCTTGCTACCTTTTGTTCCTCCTCGGATATATCTATGCTCGTAAAAGCAAAACCGCGTTTCGCCAGGGCAAGCGCGAAATGCCCCTTGCCGGTGCCTATCTCCAGTATCCTCCCCGAGACAGGCATGGAGCTATCCAGGATAAAATCCCTTTCCTTCTCCAGGTCATATCCGAAGCCCCTGTAAAAATCAATACGCTCCAGATATCTTCTGTGGTTTGTTTCCGGATTTTCCATTACTCTCTTATCATCGGCGCGCCGCACTTGGGGCATATTATCTCATAACACGGTTTGCCCCGCGTATGCGGAACCGCCGTCCGGCACTTCGGACATACACAGTTTCCTTCCGGGCCGGCACCGGGTCTATTGCCCCCCATCCTTCCTCTCCCCATGCCTTTTCCGCCGCGTTTTCCTGTGCCGGGCCCAAATCCCTGCGGGCCTGTCCCGTCTCCAAACGGCATATCGCCCTCCTCCTAATTATTGCCCTTGCCGGGCATACCGAATTTAGACCCCACGTTCGCGTTTTCCGTAGGTTTTAGAGCGCCTGTCTTATATTTTTCGATTGTGTCTTTTACCTTACCGGAAAGACCGGTATATATCTTTATACCGCCGGCCTGTAAAGCCTGGAAAGCGTTCGGGCCGACATTGCCCGTTAAAACGGCCTTTACCCCCCTGGACGCCATGAGTTGTCCTGACTGGATTCCCGCTCCTCCGGAAAATTGCACGCTTGGATTTTCGATTGCCTCGTATTCTAAAGTATCCGTGTCAACAAATATAAAATACTGGCACCTTCCGAAGCGGGGATCTACTTTGGAATCGAGTGTCTTGTCCTCCGAAGTAACGCAGATTTTCATACATCACCTCCTTTTCCCTTATCTTTCGCCGATATCAATACCCGCATTAATCCTGATGGGGATGATCGCACTGGCTTTTATCCAGCCCATACCCTTTCCCGGCGCCGGGACGGCACAGGCTCTCACCGCCCTCTAATTTTCCCTGCGCGAGTTTTTCAATGACCTCGTCCACCCTTCCGCTTATACCTACTATCGCCTGAATTCCAAAATCCCTGAAAAATCCTGTCGCCCTCATCCCCATACCTCCGGCGATTATGCACTCTACGCCGCGCTCATGAAGAAACTGCGGGATGTAACCGGGCTCATGCCCCGGATTTTTAAGAGACTCCCTTTTTTCTACCTTTCCGTCTTTTATGTCCACGATAGTAAAGGTCGGACAACGTCCGAAATGAGCCGATACGTCATTCCCGTCCGTGGAAATAGCCACCCTCATAGCCTTCACCTCCTTTACTAACCGGCCTTTTGGGAACCTTGAGCCTTTTCTAAGGCCGCAAGGCGCTCCTGGATCGCTTCAAGTTCTTCCTTGAGAAGTTGAGACTCCTCCTTCAACATCTGGGCCTCTTCCTTTTCCGAAAGATCCGGCGCATATCCCGCTCCAAAAGCAGGGTATCCATATCCGGCCCTCGCCCAACCGGGAAGGCCTGTGGCGTAATACATGTTTCTGCGGCCTCTGCCTCCGCCCCTGCCGAAGAACCTTCGGCCGAAAGGCCTGACACCGTATGCGGACGTTACGCAAAAACCCCTTCCGCCTCCTGTCATTGGCCCCATACCCATGGGACCTGTTCCGTCAAAACCTGGCATCGTAATCACCTCCTTTTATAAAGTATCTGTTAATGAAACCCATTTTCATATATCCTTAAAAAATATATACCCTCCATCTATTGTTTCTTTTTGCACTTTTCGCATAATCCGTAAAATTGTATCAGGTGGTTTGTAATGGCAAAATTGTACTTTTCGGAAAGCCCCCTCTCCGTCTGCTTCAGGAGCTCTATTTCATCATCTACAAAATCCGTATAATCGATGACCCTTCTGCAATTCGTGCATATCAGGTGGTGATGGTGAGTGCTTCTTTTCGACCCTTCGGCCAATTCGTACCTTGCCCTGCCATCACCAAAATCGAACTTGAATACCAGCCCCAGGTCAACAAGTATCTCAAGCGTCCTGTATATAGTGGTAAGGCCTATCGCCGGATATATGGCGCGCACTTTCATGTATATATCTTCGGCGCTTAAATGCTTATCGGCCCTGGTGAGCGCCTCCAGGATGGCCTCCCGGCCTACGGTTATCCTGTAACCGCAACCCCTGAACCTTCCGTGCCACCATACCGGGCCCCTTCCGTCCCCCCTGGGCATATCTATATGCTCCTAAATAGAAATGGTTTCCATTATCAAATATACAC
>CAZPYQ010000128.1:0-3154 GCA_964590585.1 uncultured Planctomycetia bacterium
ATGGACCATTCTGGCAGTATCCTGGATATGGCGGATATCGCGAAGAATGCCGTGGTCGTCTGTTCCCCGAACGGCGAGAAAGGCCTTAAGAAGCATTTTAAGAAAGACCTGAAGTTCAAAGTCGTCAATACGGGTGATTCTATCAATATAGGCAAAAGGAATATGAGTTTTATATTGATGCAGATGGTCCACTGGCCTGATTCGATGGCGACGTATATCCCGGAGGATAAACTTCTCCTGCCGAACGACGCGTTCGGCCAGCACGTCGCGTCTACCGAGCGGTTCGACGACGAATTCAGGTGGGACAGGGTGAAGAACGAGGCAGCGAAATATTATGCGAATATAGTTTTGCCGTACAGCGCCCAAGTCAATAAGGCGCTGGAAGCTGTTTCAGGCCTCGACGTGGACATGATAGCCCCGAGCCATGGGCTTATGTGGAGGAAATACATAAAAGATATAATAGGACTTTATAAGAAATGGGCGAATAACGTGTGCGAGAAAAAGGCGGTCATCGTATATGATACCATGTGGCATAGCACAGAGAAGATGGCTCATTCGATAAGGGATGTTTTTGACGAAAAGGGTATCCCGTGCGAGATGAGAAATCTGCATACAAACCATATATCAGATGTGATGACCTCTATCCTGGAGGCAAGATATATATGCGTCGGGTCGTCTACGCTGAATAACGGCATGCTTCCCACAGTATCGGCATTCCTCACTTACATGAAAGGCCTCGCCCCTAAGAACAGGGTAGGCATTGCATTCGGGTCTTACGGCTGGGGAGGACAGAGCATAGGCGATATAGAAAATATCCTGGAGGCGGCTAAATTTGAATTGCCCCTAAAGGGGTTAAAGATACAGTGGATACCGGATGAGGCGGAGTTGGCGTCGTTAAAGGAGAAGATAAGCAGCGTTATAAGGTAATGTAACCAGTAAAAAACCGCGCAGGTTGCCGGATTTGTCCCAGGCGAAGTCAAGAGAGATCTCCTGCGCGGTTGGGGTGGTTAACCGATAGGAGGAGATATGGAGATAAAAGGCACCCAGACGGAAAAAAATCTCCTTGCGGCTTTTGCAGGAGAATCACAGGCAAGGAATCGTTACACGTATTTCGCAGGCGTGGCAAGGAGGGCGGGATACGAACAGATAGCAGCCATATTTGTGGAGACAGCGGATAACGAGAAAGAGCACGCCAAGAGGTTTTTCAGGTTTCTGGAAGGCGGGGACGTGGAGATAGTCGCGGCTTATCCCGCGGGCGTGATAGGGGATACTGCAGCGAACCTCAAGGCAGCCGCGGACGGCGAGCAGTTCGAATGGGCCAGGCTTTACAAGGGTTTCGAGGACACGGCGCGCAAGGAAGGGCTTGAGGAGATCGCGGATCAGTTTAAAGAGATAGCCATGGTAGAGATAGAGCACGAAAAGAGGTATCGCAGGCTCCTGAAGAATGTCAAGGAAAACAGGGTATTTAAGAAGGAAAAGACGGTAAAATGGAAATGCCGCAATTGCGGCCGTGTCTATGAGGGCGTGGAAGCGCCTGAGACATGCCCTACGTGCGCCCACCCTAGGGCGTATTACGAGCTGATATCGGAAAATTATTAGGTTGAGATGTTTTTACACCGCCCAGGCCGGGTTTAAACCCGGCCTGGGCGGTGGAGGCGGTTAATATGAAAGTATTAGGCATAAACGGCAGCCCCAGGACAGGCGGAAACACGGATATCCTTCTGGATAAAGTCCTGGAAGGCGCTAAAAGCAGGGGTGCTGAGACCGAAAAGGTTGTCCTTGATAAATTAAAATTTTCCCCGTGCCAGGAATGTGAAGCTGTGATAGACGACGGCGAGTGCGTAATCCATGATGATATGCACGAGCTGTACCGGAAGATTAAAGACGCGGATGCCATTGTTCTGGCTTCGCCTATTTTCTTTGGCAGCTTGAGCAGCCAGACAAAGATGATGATCGACAGGTTCCAGTGCGTCTGGTATTTGAAAAATGCGCTTAATAAGGATACGGGCTATAAGAGGAAGAAGGCCGTGTTTATTTCCGTAGAAGGCTCAAAGAGGAAGGATTTTTTTGAGAACGCGAAAAGCATTTCCAGGAATTTTTTCGCGACCATAAACGCGGATTACAAGGGAGAGCTTTTTTGCTCCGGCGTGGATAAAAAAGGCAGCATATCGGGGCGTCCCGGCTGCCTAAAAAAGGCCTTTGACCTTGGCTGCGCTATTGCTTAAGAAGAGGGAGCGGTTGGCAACAATCGTTAATTTCTTAATCAATTTGGCAGCGGGTTATTTTTAATAACCCGCTGCCAAATTCAAAGGTGGCTATATATGGGCGGTATATTCTCCGGGAGCGAGATAGTAGAAATGGCTGTTCAGATAGAGAAGAACGGCAGGGACTTTTATAAGAGAGTGGCGGGGCTGTCAAAAGATAGTAGTGTGAAGAAGATCTTTGAGCACCTGGCAGGCCAGGAGGAGAGGCACATAAAGGTATTTGAGGCCATGCTTTCCACCGTTAAGAAATACGAGCCTGTAGAGGCCTATACCGATGAGTATTTCGCTTATATAAAGGCATTGTCAGATGACCATGTCTTTACGAAAGAGAAAAAGGGCAATGAGATCGCCGGGGCAGTGAAAGACGAGAAGCAGGCCGTAGAGCTTGGCATAGGGTTCGAAAAGGATTCCATATTGTTTTATCACGAGATGAAAAATTTTGTGCCTGAATCAGAGCAGAATGCGATAGAAGGCCTGCTCGTGGAGGAGCAAAAACATCTTAAGAAACTTGTGTTGTTAAAAAGGAGGCATTATGCCTAACGTTAAAGTGTATTCCACATCCACCTGCCCTTATTGTGCGATGGCCAAGGACTTTTTGAAAAAGAATGATATCCAGTTTGAGAATATAGACGTGGGCATAGACCGCCGGGCGGGTCAGGAGATGGTGGATAAATCAGGTCAGATGGGTGTGCCTGTCCTGGACATAGACAGCCAGATAATAGTGGGCTTTGACAAGGCCGTTATAGCCAAAGCCCTCAACCTAACCTGATAGGATGGGAAATTCCTTTTTGCGCGGAGCTCCGCGTTAACTTGACACTTTCGACAATGTCAGAAGTGTCAAGTTGGGGATTATGTATGAGAGAACTTTTGAAAGATTATGGCGAAAGGAA
>CAZPYQ010000129.1:0-3146 GCA_964590585.1 uncultured Planctomycetia bacterium
TCGCAAGCTGTATAGTGGATCACGGCATAAGAGGCGACGTCATAGGGCTCGCGTTTGACGGCACAGGTTATGGAACCGACGGTAATATCTGGGGCGGCGAGTTCTTCGCGGGCGGCCTCAGGGCCTTTAAAAGGGTCGGTCGTTTCGAGTATATGCCCATGCCTGGAGGCGAGATGGCGATAAGAGAACCATGGCGGATGGCCGCGGCCTGTTTGTATCGCGCCTTCGGCGGCGGTTTCACAAAATTGAAGATAGATTTTACAAGAAGGATGGATAAAGGCAAATGGAAGGTCTTAAAAACGATGATAGATAAAGGTATCAACGCGCCGCTCACATCGAGCGCCGGAAGGCTCTTTGACGCCGCCTCTAGCCTCGTCATCGCGAAGGACCGCGTATCCAGGGAGGCCGAAGGGCCCATGGAACTTGAGAGAATGGCCGACGGAAATGAGAAGGGTTTTTACGGTTTCCGCGCTGAAACCGAAGGCGGTATTATTATAATAAAATCGTCCGGAACGATAAGGGCCATGGTAAAAGATCTGTCGCATGGCGTCAGTTGCGATAAGATCTCGGCCAGGTTCCATAATACCGTAGCCGAGGCAGCAAGGCATGTCTCGTCTATTTTGAGAAGAAGATATGGGATTAAAAGAGTGGTTTTAACCGGCGGCGTATTCCAGAACAGGTTCCTTGACCGCGGGTTGCGGACGCTTCTTAAAAAAAGCGGTTTCGAGGTCTTCGCGCATTCAGGTATTCCCGCCAACGATCTGGGGATACCCGTCGGCCAGGCCGCGATAGCGGATGCGAGGGCAAGATGTGCTTAGGGATACCGATGAGGGTCGTGAGCATGGAAGGAGACGAAGGTGTCGTAGCCGCCGGAGGATTAAGGCGAAAGGCCAATCTGTCATTCATGAGCGGCATAAAAAAAGGCGATTATGTCCTTGTCCACGCGGGATTTGCCATAGAGAAGGTGAACGAAAAAGAGGCGCGCAGGACGCTTCGGATGCTTAGGGAGATATGATTATATGAGCATGTTTAACGGGGGCATCCTTTCGAAAAATATAGCATGAAATACATCGACGAATTCAGGGATAGGAAGCTGGCGCGGAAGCTGGCGGCAAAGATACGCAAAGCCGCCGCCTGTAGCGGCAGGGCTTACAGGTTTATGGAGGTATGCGGGACGCATACCATGAGCATATTCAGGTTCGGCATACGCGCCATGCTGCCGGAAGAGGTAATCCTCTTATCCGGCCCCGGGTGCCCCGTTTGCGTTACGCCGAATGAATTCATAGACAAGGCGGTGAAGCTGGCGAACATAAAGGGTGTGACGGTCGCGACTTTCGGCGACATGATGAGGGTCCCGGGAACGGCCTCGAGCCTGTCGAGAGAGAAGGCAAAGGGGCGCGATATAAGGGTCGTTTACTCCACGACGGACGCTCTTGGGCTGGCGAGGAGGCTGCCGGATAGAAGGGTAGTGTTTTTAGGGGTCGGCTTCGAGACTACCGCGCCCACCGTGGCCGCCTCGATAATCGAGGCGCGAAAGGGCAGGATAAGGAACTACTCCGTACTTTGCGCGCACAAGACGATGCCGGAGGCGTTAGGCGCCCTGGTAAAGGATAAAGATTTAAATATAGACGGATTCATCCTGCCGGCCCACGTGAGCGCCATAATAGGGACCGGGCCCTATGCCTTTCTGGCGGGCTCATACGGCAAACGGTGTGTGGTGGCGGGGTTCGAACCCATAGACATATTGCAGGGGATACTGATGCTCTTGAAGCAGGCGAGGCCTCGCCTCGAGATACAATATTCGAGGATAGTAAGCCCGGGCGGTAACAAGAGGGCGCAGGCCGCGATAAAAGAGGTATTCGAGAAGACCGGTTCCGCGTGGAGGGGTATAGGAGAGATAGAAAAAAGCGGCCTCAAGATAAGGGGGCGTTATTCCGGATTTGACGCCGGGAAGATATTCGCCCTTACTGTGCCCAGGGCGAAAGAGGCGGCGGGCTGCATCTGCGGGGCGGTCCTAAAGGGCGCCAGGGCCCCGCTCGACTGCGCCCTGTTCGGAAAGAAATGCACGCCGGATAATCCGGCGGGGCCATGCATGGTCTCGCAGGAGGGCGCCTGCAGCGCGTATTATAAATATAAGGGCTTATCATGAGTGAGAATGTGACTATGGCGCATGGAGGCGGGGGGAAATTTATGCATGAGCTGATAGGCTCGCTCTTCATGAAGGAGTTTTCCAATAGCATACTTGGCGGGAAGAAGGACTCCGCGATAATTGAAACGAAGGGCGGCAGGCTTGCCTTCACCACCGACTCGTACGTGGTAAGGCCGCTCTTCTTCCCGGGCGGCGACATAGGGAGCCTCGCGGTCTACGGCACGGTCAACGACCTTTCCGTATGCGGCGCCAGGCCGCTCTATATATCATGCGCCGTGATAATAGAGGAGGGCCTGGATACGGAGGTCCTTAAAAAAGTGGCGGTGTCCATAGGGCGCGCGTCAAAGAGGGCGGGTGTAAAGGTCGTAACCGGAGACACGAAGGTCGTGGAGCGGGGCAAGTGCGACGGACTTTTCATAAATACCAGCGGGATAGGGGCGCTTGAGTACGGTACCTTGCTTTCCATGAGCACGATAAGAGAGAGCGACCTGGTTTTAATAAACGGCCCGATAGGGGATCACGCCCTCGCCGTCCTCTCCGGGAGGGAGGGCGTGGGTTTCAGCGCCGGGATAAAAAGCGATTCCGCCCCTTTGAACGGCCTTATATCGGCGATATTGAGGGCCTCGAAGAAGGTGAGGTTCATGAGAGACCCTACGCGCGGAGGGCTGGCTGCTACGTTGAACGAGATAACGGAGAGGAGAAATTTCTCCATCGCCCTGGACGAGAGGATGATCCCCATAAGATCCGCCGCCAGGAGCGCGTGCGAACTCCTCGGTCTCGACCCCCTTTATATGGCAAATGAAGGGAAGGTTATTGTGATAGCGGCGGAAGAAGAGGCCGGCAGAATACTCCGGGCGATGCGCCGTCACAGTCTGGGAAGAAGCGCCGCTGTCATAGGAAGGATAGACAGGCGGTATGAAGGCAGGGTATACATGAATACGGTAATCGGGGGAAAGCGCATCGTAGAGATGCCCTCAGGCGAGGCGCTGCCTAGGAT
>CAZPYQ010000130.1:0-3140 GCA_964590585.1 uncultured Planctomycetia bacterium
CATCTTCGTATTGGTATCGTAGGTAGCACAGCACTCCTCTGTAAGGGTAAAGTAGTGAGGCGCCGTTTCGGCCGTGACCAGAGCGCCGGATCTCTTTGCCTTCCTTATAATCTCGCAGGATTCCTTACAGCTTACATGCGCTATATGGAGGCACACCTTCGATTCTTTGGCGAGCTCGATGTCGCGTCTTACAAATTCATATTCCGCCTCCCGGGGGATGCCGCGAAGGCCCAGTTTCGTGGCTACGAAAGAATTGTTTATCACACCCTTCGCCGATATCCGTCTGTCTTCGCAATGCGATATCACAAGGACCGAGTTCGCCCCGGCCTCTTTAAGGGCGGCCTTAAAGACGCCTTTATCCTCCACCGATGAGCCGTCATCCGATATCGCAACTATCCCCTGGCGCTTCATCCCTTTTATGTCCGCGACTTCTCTGCCTTCTCTTTTTTTTGTGACAGCGCCCACTATGCAGACATTCGCGAGCGCCGTCTTCTTTATTATCTCATCCACCTTTTTCACCATGTCGGGCGAATCTATGGCTGGCTCCGTATTCGGCATGCAGGCGACTGTTGTGAAGCCGCCTTTTAACGCGGCCCTGGTGCCGGTAGATATCGTCTCCTTATCTTCCCGGCCGGGTTCCCTTAAATGAACATGCATGTCCACAAAACCGGGTGAGACTATCCTGTCTTTCGCATCTATTATTTCGGCCCCGGCGGCCTTTAAATCTTTGCCGAGAGCCGCTATCTTGCCTTCCGTTATCAAGATATCAAAATGGCCGTCTGTCCTGCTCTCCGGGTCTACGAGACGTCCGTTCTTTATGAGATATTTCACCTTATTATTCCTTTTTCGCCCTTGCCGCAGTCGCGACCAGATATAGTACCGCCATCCTGACGGCTATGCCGTTCGTAACCTGTTCCAATATGACCGACCTCGGGCCGTCCGCTACCTCGCTCGACATCTCCACCCCCCTGTTTATGGGGCCGGGATGCATCACGAGGATATCCTTTTTGGCCTTTTCGAGCCTCTCCTCGGTGATGCCGTACTCTTTAAAGTATTCTATCTTGGAAGGGAATGCCCCGGCGGTATCCCTTTCAAACTGCATCCTTAAGACGTTTATGGCATCGGCCCCTTTAAGCGCATCGTCCAGTTCGCTGGTTGCCCTGACGCCGAACTTCTCTATGCCTACCGGAAGAAGCATCTTTGGCGCGCAGACCGTCACCTTCGCGCCAAGCTTCGTAAGGCCCCATATATTCGAACGGGCAACGCGTGAATGGGCTATATCGCCTATTATGCTTACCTTCAATCCTTCTATGCGGCCGAACTTGGACTTAAGCGTATACATGTCCAGAAGAGCCTGTGTAGGGTGTTCGTGCCAGCCGTCTCCCGCGTTCACTACACACGATTTTACGGCGCGGGAGAGCATGTAAGGCGCGCCGGAGGAACCGTGGCGCACCACTATGATATCGATCTTTAGCGCCTCTATGTTGCGGCCGGTGTCTATGAGCGTTTCGCCCTTGGTGACGCTCGAGGCCTCCACCGCTATATTTATTACATCGCAGGAGAGGCGCTTCGCCGCCAGCTCGAATGACGTGCGCGTCCTGGTCGACGGCTCATAAAATAGGTTTACGACGGTCTTGCCCCTTAAGGCGGGTACTTTTTTTATCTCACGGGCCGTTACCTCTTTGAACGAATCCACCGTGTGGAGGATATGCTCTATCTCGTCGCGGGTCAGGTACTCAAGCCCCAGAAGGTCTTTCTTCGTCCACTTAGCCATTTCTATCTTCCACTATAACCTCATCCGAGCCGTCGGATTCGGCCATCCTGACATGGACGGCCTCCTCCTTCGCAGTGGGGATGTTCTTTCCGACGTAATCCGCCCTTATAGGCAGCTCCCTGTGGCCCCGGTCTATAAGGACGGCCAGTTCTATCTTGGCAGGACGGCCGAAATCTATCAGGGCGTCGAAGGCGCTCCTTATGGTCCTGCCGGTATACAGGACATCGTCCACCAGGATGATATCTTTACCCTCAAGGTTAAAATCTATCTCCGTGGCATGCATGACGGGCTGTTCGGCCGCCTGGGTAAGGTCGTCTCTATACAGGGTTATGTCGAGCGCGCCCAGGAGGAGGCCCTTGCCGCTGAATGTCTTTATCCGCTCGACTATCCGACTGGCTATATAGGCGCCCCTTTTCTTGATGCCTATAACCGCCACGTCTTCCATGGTCTTATGATTCTCCACTATCTCGTGGGCGATCCTGTCTAACGCCTTATTTATACCTTCCCTATCCAATACCAACTTCATCTTTTATCCCCTTTAGGCATAAAAAAACCTTACCTTTTTCATCCAAATAAGGTAAGGCGCTTCTTTATGCATCTCGCTTTCCTTTCCCGGTCTCTCCGGACCGGATTAAAAGGTTTTTGATTTTGCGAACTAATTATATCACGTGTATCCGGACATGTCAACCTAAATAACCACTATAAACTCTCCTTTGGGCGGCGTCGATTTGAAATGCCCCAGGATGGCGCTTGCCATGCCCCGTCGCACATCCTCGAATTTCTTTGTAAGCTCCCTCGCTACACAGATTTCCACATCCCCGTAAACCTCCAGGATGTCCTCCAGGAGCCTGATTATCCTGTGTGGGGACTCATATATTATGACAGTCCTGCCCTCCTCCTTAAGGGTTTCGAGCCGGTTTTTTCTCGCCGCCGACTTATTGGACAAAAACCCTTCAAAGGCGAACTTGTGCGCGGGCTTTCCCGATACGACCAGCGCCGTTATGAAGCCCGATGGGCCCGGTATGGCGACTATGGGTATATTATTATCTATCGCGAGCCTTATTATATTATACCCCGGGTCCGATATGCCGGGCGTGCCGGCATCGGAGACGAGCGCCACGGACATGCCCTCTTTTAAGATACGCAAGAGATAATCGGCTTTTTGTATCCTATTATATTCGAAGAAACTTGTGGTCCGGGCCTTGATCCCGTAGCGGTCTAAAAGTATCTTTGTATGGCGTGTATCCTCGCAGGCGATCATGCCGACGGACTTAAGCGTCTCGATCGCCCTTAAGGTGATGTCGGAAAGATTTCCTATCGGCGTTGAGACGACATATAATGTCCCCGGCATTATTACTCCACTGTC
>CAZPYQ010000131.1:0-3095 GCA_964590585.1 uncultured Planctomycetia bacterium
GAAGAGGCCGGCGTGACGAAGATGGGCGACTATCTCGTAAAGGGTACCCTTGATTTGCGTCAGGACGGCATAGTGCTTGGAAGCGAACTCGCCTCCAGGCTGGGCCTTAAAGCGGGCGATAAGGTTAACGTCATATCGCCTGTGTATATAAAAGGGCAGGATCTTGCGGTTACCGGGATATTCACATCCGGGATGTACGATTATGACGCGAATCTCGCCTACGTCGATATCGCGAAGGCGCAGGACCTGTTCGGCATAAAAGACCAGGCCAGCGGCGTCTCCGTCAGGGTCGACGATGCCTTTAACGTGAAAGGCGTGAAGTACGCCATAGAGAAGGAGTTGCCTGGCTATGAGGTCCGGACATGGATGGATTCCAACAGGAACCTTCTCGCCGCCCTCAAACTTGAGAAGACCGTGATGTTCCTGATACTGGCGCTTATAGTGATTGTAGCGTGCTTCAATATCGCCGCTACACTCATAATGACAGTTCTGGAGAAGACGAAGGATATAGGCATATTGAAGGCGATGGGTGCCACGAAGTTCGGTATAATGAAGGTATTCGCCATACAGGGCTCCATCATCGGTTTTGCGGGAACTGCCCTGGGCGCGGTGATAGGTGTGGCTCTATGCTGGCTGCTCAAGACGTTTAAATTCATACAGTTACCGAAGGACATTTATTACATAGACCGTCTTCCGGTCAGGATGGAGTGGAGCGAGATATCCGTCATAGTGGCGGCGAGCCTCGCCATAAGTCTCATGGCGACGCTCTATCCATCGCTTAAGGCTTCGCGGCTCGACCCCGTAGAGGCGCTAAGATATGAGTAGCACCCTTGAGGCCGAGAATTTAAGCAAAATTTATAGAAACGGCGAGAAAGAGGTCCGGGCCGTAGACGATATGGGTTTAAGGCTCAAAAGCGGCGAATTTCTGGTCCTCTGCGGCCCTTCGGGCGCGGGCAAATCTACGCTTTTACATCTTTTGGGCGGATTGGACACGCCCACGGGCGGAAGGGTCATACTTGATGGCGCCGACATGTACGCCATGCGGTCCTCCGCGAGAGCGCGGATAAGGAACCGGAAGATAGGTTTTGTCTTCCAATTTTATCACCTATTGAGCGAGTTCACGGCCCTGGAGAATGTGGCGCTTCCGGCGCTAATGAAGCGTACGGCGCACGGCGCACGGCGCACGCCGTATGAACGCGCTAAAGACTTATTGGAATCGGTAGGATTGGGGGATAGGGCTCTACATAGACCGGGTGAGCTCTCGGGAGGAGAATCGCAGCGGGTCGCGATAGCGAGGGCGCTCATAAACGATCCGGAGATTCTCCTGTGCGACGAACCGACAGGAAACCTGGACTCGAAGACGGGCGGAGAGGTTATCACGCTCTTATTGGATATAAATAGGACCAGAGGCGTGTCACTTATCATAGCGACACACGATGAATCTTTAAAGGAAAAGGCGGGCTCCGTTATATACATAAAAGACGGCAAAATGGTCCGATAGGAACTTTATGAAGATATATATGAACGGGAAACTGGTGGACAGGGAGAAGGCGCTTATATCCGTCTTCGACCACGGACTCCTGTACGGCGACGGTGTCTTCGAAGGGATAAGGGCGTACGGCTGCCTGATATTTCGCCCTAAGGAACATATAGACCGCCTCTTCAAATCGGCGGACGCGATCGAGCTTAAGATACCGATGACCAAGATAGCGCTTATCGAGGCGATAGTGAAGACGCTTAAAGCCAACAATCTGAAGGATGCATATATACGGCTCGTCATAACGAGAGGCGCAGGGGATCTGGGCCTGGACCCCAGGAAGTGCAAGTCCCCGACCATTTTTATCATAACAGATAAGATAGCCCTGTATCCCAAAGAATTTTACGAAAAAGGATTAAAGATAGTGACGGCTCCGACGAAAAGGAACCTCCCGCAGGCGCTCAATCCGAAGATAAAGTCGCTCAATTATCTAAATAACATCCTGGCAAAGATAGATGCCATAAAGGCAGGGACGGAGGAGGCCATAATGCTTACGCATGATGGCTACGTCGCGGAGTGCACCGGCGACAACATATTCATCGTCTCGAAAGGGGAACTTGTGACCCCGCCGGTGGATATCGGCGCGCTTGAGGGTATAACGAGGGACGCGGTCATGGGCCTGGCGAAGGATATGGATATAGCGACATACGAAAGGATGCTCAGGATGGAAGATGTCTATGAGGCGGATGAGGTATTTTTAACCGGGACGGCCGCTGAGATAATACCCGTTGTCAATATAGATGAACGGCGGATAAAAGGCGGGAAACCGGGTACCATGACGCTTCGCCTGAGAGAGGAATTCAGGAAGATAACCAAGACGGACGGGGTGAGATATTAGACCACAGACCACGGTCGACAGACCACAGAAAAGCTTTTGCCGTGGTCTATGGTCCATGGTCTGCGGGCCATAAAAGGAGTTTCGCATGTTATGCGACATCTGCGGTAAAAACGAGGCGACGGTGCACCTGACGGAGATAGTAAACGACCAGGTGACGAAGCTCCATCTCTGCGAGGAATGCGCGAAGGAGAAAGGCGCGAAGATGGAGGAGCACTTCGGCCTGAGCGACCTTCTCGCAGGGTTGTCGGATCTTGGATCGGGAATGGAGCCGGACCTGACCGGGAATATAAAGTGCAATAATTGCGGCCTCACCTACCAGAGCTTCAGGAAGGTCGGGCGCCTGGGCTGCAGCGAATGTTACGAGGCGTTCAAGAAGCAGTTGGGGCCGATATTGAAGAGGATACACGGCGCCGACAGGCACGTCGGAAAGGTCCCCTTAAAGAGCGGCAAGGTCCTCGATGAGATGAACATACTGCAGGAGATGAGACAGAGGATGGAGAAGGCGATACAATTTGAGGAGTTCGAGGAAGCGGCGAGGCTGCGCGATGAGATAAAAAAGCTGGAGGAAAAAATGAAAGGAAACTCTAAATCCTAAATCCGAAATTCTAAACAAATCCAAAACCCGAAATCCTCAAATAATCAAAATAAGTTTTGAATTTAGAATTTTGAGTTTGTTTGGGATTTAGAGTTTAGGATTTAGGATTTGAATAATATGCGTAT
>CAZPYQ010000132.1:0-3089 GCA_964590585.1 uncultured Planctomycetia bacterium
CTTTTCTTGCTGCTTTTCCTGGCCCTCTTCTCCCTGCCCCTTCTGGTCCTGGCCCTCTTCTCCCTGCCCGCCTTTATCCTGCTTCTCTTGTTTCTGGTTCTCTTTCTGCTCCTCTTTCTCTTTATCTTTATCCTTGTCTTCTTTTTGGTCTTTTTGGGATTCCTGCGAAAGCTTCTTCAACTTGGCTTCCACAAACTCGTAGTTAAACTTCGCGTCCATGTCCTTTTGGTCCAGGTCCATCGCCCTCTTGTAATACGCGAGCGCCTCCTCGTAGGCTTTCATTGCCGAAGACGGATTAGAGGCCTCCATATTGGCCCCCATCCTGTATTTGGCGTTACCTATATTATAACTCCCCTTCTCCCTTAAAGCCTCGTTTCCTAAGAGCGATTTATTATACGCCGCGAGGGCCTTCGCGAAATCGCCTTTTCGGTACCTCGCGTTGCCAAGATTGAAATTTACCCCGGGTTCGTCCGGAGACGCCTCGAGCGCCCTGGTGTAACTCGATATCGCCTCATCATATTTTTTATTATTATACAACAGATTCCCTTTAAGCGCATCCTTCTTTGAGATATTCGCCGCGCCGGCATCCCTGCCTATAGAGAGGATGAAGAAAGCCGTTATGAATACGATGCTTTTTTTCCCCACTACCTTCTCTCCCTTACAAAAGGTTCCAGAAATAAGAGTATTATGGCTATCCCGAGAAATACCTGGAAGCGCTCGATATACTGCTTCCTCATCTGGGACTCGAACTCGCGCTTCTCCAGCTTTGATATCTTCTGGTCATACAGGGTATTGAGCCCGAATTCTGCCCCGGTAGCCCGTATGTATGCCCCGCCGGTATTGAGCGCTATCTCCTGAAGTGCATTTTCGTTTAGACTCGATTTAACGACCTTTCCCGCCTTGTCCTTCAGATACCCTCTTGAACCCCTTTCGTCCACTACGGGTATTATCTCCCCTTCCTTCGTCCCGACTCCCACGCAGAAAATTTTAAGCCCTTCCTTCGCGGCCTCGAGAGACGCTCTTAACGCGTCGCCTTCGTGGTCCTCGCCGTCGGTTATTACGACGAGTACCTTGAACTTCTTGTCCGCGCCCTCAAGTATCTTGGACGCCGCCTTTATGGCGGATGTTATGGCGGTGCCGGGCTGCGGGATCGTCTCCGTATCGAGGTCGCCCAGGGCAAGCAGGAAACCGCTGTAATCCGAAGTGAGCGGGCACTGCAGAAACGATGTACCCGCGAACGCTATCAGGCCGACCCTGTCGCTTTTAAGTTTTGCGACCATGTCCTGGACCGCGAGCTTCGAACGCTCCAGGCGGTTCGGTTTCACGTCCTGGGCAAGCATGCTTTTGGAGACATCCATGGCAATCATTATATCCAGGCCGTGACGTTTCATCTCCTCCCACCTGAAGCCCCATTGCGGCCTCATGAGCGAGAATACCGCCAGCCATACAGACACCGAGATTAGCATGATCTTGACCGCCCTCCTGCCGGGGCTAAGGGCCGAGGCCATGCCCTTCATGAGGCTTTTGTCGATGAACCGCTCGGCTATCTTTCTGCGCCTCCTTAAGCTCCACGCGTAAAAAGCGGCCAGAAAGAAAATTGCCAGGAAAAGCGGAAGGTACCCGGGATTCGCGTACGTCATGGTATCTTCACCAGCACCGTGTTTGAAAGAAGTATCTCTAAAAGGAGCAGTATGAGCCCGGGTATCAGAAACTTGCCGAATAGTTCTTCGTAATCCTTGTGCCCGGTATGCTCTATCTTCGTCTTCTCCAATTTATCTATCTCGTTATAGACCCTCTTCAACATCTCCGTGTCCGTAGCCCTGTAATATTTCCCGCCCGTTATCGAGGCTATCTTTTCAAGCATCGCGTCGTCTATGTCTATCCTTATATTCTGGTAGACGGTGTTCCCGAAATAATCCTTCATGGGATAAGGGACTAGCCCCTTCGTCCCGACTCCTATCGTATATACCTTTATCTTCATCGCCTTGGCGGCTTCGGCGGCCGTCAAGGGCAGGATCTTTCCGGTATTGTTTATCCCGTCGGTCAGAAGGATGACGATCTTGCTCTTGGCCTTAGAGTTCTTGAGGCGGTTGAGCGAAGTCGCGAGCGCCGAACCTATGGCCGTCGCGTCCTCTATCATGCCGACCCTCGTCCTGTCGAGGTTCGCCTCGAGCCATTTATGGTCCAGCGTCAGGGGCGATACGGTATACGCCCTGCCTGCGAAGGCGACGAGGCCTATCCTGTCGTCCTTCCTCTTCTCGATGAAATCTTTGACCACGTCGCGCACGACCTCGAACCTGTTGCAGCGCCGGCCGCCTTTTTTAAAATCCTCGGCGAGCATGCTGGTGGAGGTATCGAGTGTTAAGACCATATCCACGCCTTCTGTCACGGTCCTCGTCTCTTCTATCACATGCTGGGGCCTGGCGAGCGCGAGTATGAAAAGCGCCAATGCGGCGGCCCTGAGCCATGCCATCGAGGAGGCCAGTTTAAGTTTCAGCGTGGGCCTTATGCCCTGGACGAGGCCCCCCGCGGAGAAACGTAAATACGAATCCCTCTTCTTGCGCCTTAAGGAAAAATATATATAAGGCGGTATGAGGAATAGAACGAGAAACAGTCTCGGGTCCTGGAACGTCATCTTCTCTTTTCCGAGGTTACGTTGTCTTTTTCTTTCGTCTCGTCTATGAAGCGCCTGGCGAATTCGTAACTCGCCTCCGCCTCCTGGCGGGCAGGGCCGTACTTCGCGAATTTCACCATGTCCGCGCCGAGAAGAAAGTCCTTGAGGAGGCCCTTATTCTTCGCCTCGAGGACGCCGGAATCTTTAACCGCGTTCAGGAATTCCTCGGTCGTCATCTCCGGCGCCCTTAACGAAAACCGGTTCTCGAGGTAACGCCGGATGCAGTTCGACAGGCGGAAATAGTATTCCCTGAAGTTGCCTTCGGCCAGAAGGGCGCTCATCTTGATGCCCTCCAACTCTTCGTAGGCTATGATATGGGCGGCCTTCGGGCCCCTATCCTTGCCGCCAAAGAATATCCGCCTTATCAGTACGATAAGGGCTGCGATGGCTATAAAAAGAAGTATGAATTTCAAGG
>CAZPYQ010000133.1:0-3045 GCA_964590585.1 uncultured Planctomycetia bacterium
GTCCTGCGCAAGTCCCTTATCGCGGACGATATAAACTGGATAAAATTTGAAGGCGCCGATAAGCCGTTCCGCGCAAAGGTGAAGATAAGGTATAACCATAAAAAAGCGGATGCCGTGGTTTCGAAGACAGGCGACAAAGCGGTGCGCGTGGACTTCGACTCGCCCCAGGAAGCGCCGACCCCCGGCCAGGCCGCCGTCTTTTATGACAGAGACGCCGTCATTGGCGGCGGCTGGATAAGGGCGGTGACGGCGTGAAATCCAAAAATCGAAATTCAAAAATCAAAATTGAAATAAAAAAATCAAAATTGAAAAAAATCTTAAAAAAAATGCAGAGCGTGGTTATCGCGTACTCCGGGGGGCTGGACAGTACTTTTATTTTAAATGTCGCCATAGATGCGTTAGGCCGCGACAATGTCCTCGCCGTCACGGCGCGCTCGGAGACATACCCGAAGTCAGAATATAATAACGCCAAGGAGACAGCAAAAAAATTAGGCGCGAAACACTTGACAATAAAGACCAGGGAATTGGCATTAAAGAAGTTCAGGGATAATCCCGTCAATAGATGTTATTACTGTAAAAGAGAGCTATTTAAAAGATTGGACGCCATAAGAAGAGAGATGGACATGGGCTATGTCCTCGACGGGACAAACTACGACGACCTTAAAGATATCCGTTACGGACGATACGCGGCAAGGGAGATCGGTATTAAGAGCCCTCTTGTAGAAGCGAAGATTGATAAGGCCGATATACGCCGTTTAAGCAGGCGATTGAATCTTCCCACCTGGGATAAGCCGTCTTCGGCCTGCCTCGCCTCGAGGATACCCGTCAATGTCAGGATAGAAAAGTCTATGCTCGCCAGGATAGAGAGGGCCGAGGATTACTTAAGGACCCTTGGCATAAAACAGGTGAGGGCGAGGGTATATAAGGATATGGTGAGGATCGAGACATATAAAGAGGATATACCCAAAGTTTTGCGAGCGCGCAGCGCGATCGCAGAGCACCTGAAGAAACTGGGTTTCCGATATGTTACGCTGGATCTGGAGGGGTACAGGACGGGGAGCATGATGACCAATAGGCCAAAAAGTGACAGTCACTTTTGACCCAAAAAGTGACAGTCACTTTTTGACTTTTTGACGTTTTGATATTATTGATATAATATGGTATAATACGTAAAATTAGATATTTTAAAGGTCCTTCGGATGCTCCTATTCGTCGCATCCTCAGGATCAAATTTGCGAAGCAAATTTGGCGGGGTAGCTCAGTCTGGCAGAGCAGTCGGCTCATACCCGGCGTGTCACTGGTTCAAATCCAGTCCCCGCTACCACGTTCGCGAACGCGAACGTGATCCTGAGCGAGCGTAATGGCGCGACTTTACAGGAGCGCCATAGCGAAGCGAAGGACCTTTAGAAGCAGCTTTATCTTCACCCTCCCACATACAAACCTGATGAAAAAATTTAAGAACCTTAAACTCATCGAGAAGGCGCTGAAGACGATACGGCATTACGAGATGCTCAAACCCGGCGACAGGGTGCTGGCCGCTGTTTCCGGAGGGCCGGACTCCGTCTTCCTCTTGCATGCCTTGAATCATCTTAAAAAGAAATTGGACATAGAGTTATTCGCGTGTAACCTGGACCACGGATTAAGGGGCGAGGAGTCGAGGGCGGATTCAAGTTTTGTCGCCGGCCTTTCGAAAAAACTGGGCATAAGGCTGGTCCAAGAGAAGGCGGATCTCCTGAACAGGAAGGACCGGAACCTCTCCACCGAAGAGTCCGCGAGGCTCGTCAGGTACGGTTTTTTCAGAAATGCCGCCAGGCGCCTCGGCGCAAACGTGGTGGCCACAGGCCACACGCTGGACGATCAGGCTGAGACGGTCCTGATGAGGCTCATAAAAGGCTCCTCCTCGAAAGGTGTTTGCGGAATACCGCCTGTCCGAGACGAATCGGCGGGGTTGAGGGTCATCCGCCCTTTAATAGAGCTGGAAAAGGACGAGGTACTGGGTTATCTAAATGATAATTCCATCGACTTTTGCATCGACAGCACGAATCTCGAGGACATATATTTCAGGAACATCGTCCGTAGAGATATCGTGCCTTTTTTGGAAAGGTTCAACCCGCGCCTTAAACTGGCCCTGTCAAATTTCGCCGGTCACCTTAGGGAGGATATGGAATTCATAAGGGCGGAGACGGCAAAGAGGCCCAAGGGAACACTTACCGACAAGACGGGGGTATTAAGGCTAAATTTGAAGGACATCGCGGTCCAGCCGCGCGCCCTCATGAAAGAGATAATGCGCGACGCGTTAGAGGCCTCCGGCGCGGACATGAAAAAGCTCTCTTACAAGCACTGGAAGGCTATTGAAAATTTTATAAGATATAAAAGGAAGGGGAGCTTCATAGACCTTCCCGGGGGCATAAGAATCGCCCGAAAAGAGAAGACCCTCGATATATTCAGATTAAAGACTTGAATTAAAGCGGTATATCTGTTAAAATTACACGATATGAAAAAAGCGCAAAAGATGCCTCAGCAAAACGGCAAGACGTTCCTCATATGGCTTTTCGTGGGGCTCGGGATATTATACCTGTTTTACGGGTCCACTGCGAACATCGAGAAACCCACGGTGGAGCTGTCTTACAGCAAGTTCTTCGAGATACTGAAGACCAACCAGGCCAGCCAAAAGTTCAAAACCGGGGCCATGGTCGAAAATATAGTGAAGGGGGAGTTTTCCGACGGAAACAAGTTCATGGTAATCGTCCCCGAAAACGACCAGGACCTGATAAAACTCCTTCGCGAGAATATCCCAGATTTCCAGATAAAACCGCCGAAGACGCTCTGGGTGAACCTCTTCTATTCCCTGGGGCCCATGATACTCTTCATCGCGTTCCTGTGGTTCTTCGCCTATCGCGGGGCATCCGGCGGGGGAGGGGGCAAGTTATGGTCGTTCGGGAAGTCGCGCGCGACCATGGCCTCCGATGAGCACATGAAGGTGACCTTCAACGACGTCGCCGGCGTAGACGAGGCTAAAGAAGAACTCACCGAGATAATAGACTT
>CAZPYQ010000134.1:0-2964 GCA_964590585.1 uncultured Planctomycetia bacterium
CCCATACTCGTCATGAGCGTCACCGCTAAGGAGACCTATCCGGAACTTTACGATCTTGTGGACAAGCGGGTAGGGGACGCCCTGAGGCAGCTGCCGGGAGTGGGTACGGTACAGGTCTTTGGCGGATTAGAAAGGCAGATAAATATCTGGATAAACAGGGAAAACCTTGAGGGGTATGGTTTTTCCATCCTGGACATACAGAACGCGATTCAAAAGGAGAATGTGACCCAGCCCGTCGGCAGCCTGAAATCAGGGCTCACCGATTATCTGGTGCGCCTGCCGGGAGAGTTTGCCACGCCCGAGGAGATAAATCTTGTCATATTGGGCAAGCGCGACGGTAAATTTGTATATTTAAGAGACGTCGCCCGGGTGGAGGACGGCTTCAAAGAGGTCATGATGCATGTGAGGTTAAACAGGCATCGTGGGCTTATGATGATAGTCCAGAAGCAGACCGGCACCAATACCACCGAGGTCGCCACACTGGTAAAGAATAGATTGAAGTTTCTCGGAAAGAGCCTGCCCGCCGACGTTAACATGTATACGGTATTCGACACGTCGCAGGACATCGTAAACGCCCTCGATTCGCTCAAATCCTCTCTATGGATCGGCATAATTCTGGTCATATTGGTCGTCTGGTTCTTCTTAAGGCAATTCGCCGGCAGCCTCATAGTGGCGTTCACGATACCCTTTTCGCTTCTCATGGCCTTCATATATCTTTTTCTAAGCGGCAAGACGATAAATATCATAAGCCTGTCATCGCTCGCCATAGCGACCGGCATGGTCGTGGATAACGCCATAGTGGTCGTGGATAACGTCCACCGGCACATAGGGAAAGGAGAGAGACCCCAGGAGGCCGCGATATTTGGCACGTCGGAGATATTTCTCTCCATAGGCGCGTCTACCCTGACGACGGTGGTCGTATTCATGCCGATGCTATTCATATCGGGAGTGGTCGGCATAATGTTCGGGGAGCTCGCAATGATAGTAATCGTTACGCTCATCGCCTCTCTCTTCACGGCATCCACGTTCAGCCCGATGTTGTGCGCGAGATGGCTGGGGGTCGACAGGGCGCAGAGTGCAGGGCGCAGGGCACAGAAAGAGTGGCTTAAAAAATTTTACGAAACATCGGAGAGATGGTTCGGCATATTGGAAGAGGCTTACGCGAAGGCGCTGGCGTGGTGCCTGGGGCACAAGAAACTGGTCGTCTACGGATTTTTAGTGGTGTTTATATTGAGTCTATTCACGACACGTTTCATAGGAAATGAGTTTATACCGGAGGAAGATACAGGGGATATCCGAATAACCGTCAACCTGCCGCTTGGCACCAGGCTCGAGGAGACCGACAAGGTGGCGAGGAAGATAGAAGATATACTGGAAAAGAAAGTGCCGGAGGCGAAATACTTCTATGCCAGGCCGGGCTCGACGCCCGGGCGGGGAAGGATGATGGGAGGGAGTTCCGGGACGCATGTCGTCGTATGCGGCGTGAAGCTCGTCCCCAAGGCGGATAGGAAAAGAAGCGTTTTTGAGGTAGGGCAGATCCTGAGAAAGGAGATAGCCCTTATCCCGGGCGTCGTAAAGACCGACGTATCATCCGGCAACCCCATGGGAAGGCTAATAACCGGTATGGGAGGCAAGGCCATCCAGGTTGAAGTTATAGGTAATTCATTCGAAGAGACCGACGCCGTGGCCAACAGGATAAAAAATATAATGGAGAGGATTCCCGGCGCAGCCGACACGAGCATATCAAGAGACATAAACCTTCCGGAACTCAAGATAGCGGTTGACAGGGAGAAGGCCGCGGCCTTGGGCATAAACATGAGTACCGTGGCCTCAAGCGTAAAGACCTTCATAGAAGGCTCGACGGCCGCCAAATACCGCGATAAAGGCGAGACCTATGACATATATGTAAGGCTGGAAGAGGCCTCCCGCACAAAGGTGGAGGATATTGAAAATCTGTCGATCGTCTCTCCGGCAACGGGTAAGCAGGTGCGCCTTGTGAATTTCGCGACAGTCTACGAGGAGGCGGGGCCCGTGGAGATAGAGCGCAAGAACCGCGAGAGGTTGGTCATGGTCGAATGCAACGTCTATAAGCGCTCGGCTGGCAAGGTCCTTGAAGATATAAAGAAGGAGCTTAAAAAGGTGACTCTGCCCGCGGATGTAATGCTGAATTTCGGAGGCGAGGCGGAAGAACAGGGCAAGGCGTTCAGGGACCTGACGTTCCTTCTCATATTGGGCGTTATGCTCGTCTACATGGTCATGGCCGCCCAGTTCGAATCGCTTCTCGACCCGTTCATAGTGATGTTCTCGATCCCGTTTACCTTCACAGGCGTATTTTTCGGATTCCTGATAACAAGGACGACCTTGAGCATCATAACGTTTCTGGGTATAATTATGCTCATGGGCATAGTCGTTAATAACGCCATAGTGCTCATAAGTTACATAAACATACTTCGCGCCAGGGGATATTCCATGCTCGAGGCCGTAACGCAGGGCGGTAAAGACCGATTAAGGCCCGTCCTCATGACGACGGTCACGACCCTGGCGGGACTCATGCCGCTGGCCTTGTCGAGGGGCGAAGGATCGGAGACATGGCAACCGCTGGGCATAACGATGCTTAGCGGGCTTACCCTGTCGACGCTCGTCACGATGCTCTTCGTCCCAACGCTCTACGCCATATTCGAAAGCAGGCTGAAGAAAAATAAAAGGTGAGGTCGATATGAAGATGGTAATGATTGCCTATAACGAAGCGGTGGACATGGAAGTCATGGAGACCCTTGAGAAATGCTGCGTTAAGAATTATACGAAGGTACTCGCTACTTACGGCAAGGGCGAGACATCCGGGACGCATCTTGGAGATGACGTCTGGCCGGGAAGGAATAATATTCTTTACGTCTCATGCGACGATTCAAGGGCCAAAGAGATCCTCTCCCTTATACGTAATTTAAGAAAGACCCTCGGCAAGGA
>CAZPYQ010000135.1:0-2940 GCA_964590585.1 uncultured Planctomycetia bacterium
AGTTCCGAAGGCCCGACGGGACTCTTCTTCACCTTGGCCAGTTCATCCAGTATAACCTTAAGCGCCTTAATAAGTTTATCATGGTCTACGCCCGCGCTTATAACGAACGCGCCCGCATCCCTGTAGCGCCGTATGCTCGAGCCTATTTCATAGCATAGCGCCCTCTTCTCCCTTACCTCGTAGAATAAGCGGGACGACATGTTTGCGCCGAGTATCACGTTTAAGAGGCTTAAAGCATAACGATCCGGGTGGAACCTGTCGAAGGCATGTATGCCTATGGCGACGTGGGTCTGTTCCGTGTCCTTATGCGACAGGCGCAGTTTGGGTTCAGTCTGTCCTGTTATCGGTTTTATATACCTTGACGGCGCGGCGTCAACCGCTCGCCGGGTAAAATACCGCCTGGAGAATTTAAGCACATCTTCCTCTTTTAAGCGGCCTACCGCCGCCACGGCCATATTCGGAAAAGTATGATGCGTCTCTTTATAGTCGACGATGGTCCGGCGCTTTAAGGACTCTACGGATTCTACCGTCCCGGCCAACGGAAAGCCGAGCGGATGGCCCGGCCATAAGATCTCCGTAAGGAGCTCGTGAACATAATGGGTCGGCATGTCTTTATACATGTTTATCTCTTCGATGATTACGCTCTTTTCTTTCTCTATATCGTCTTCCTTGAGAAGCGGATTGAGCACCATGTCGCTTAAGACATCCATGCCCAGGCTCAAGTCTTTCGCGAGCACCTTCACGAGGTAGCAGGTGAACTCCTCCGACGTGAAACCGTTAAAAGAACCGCCCCTCCCCTCTATATCATGCTTCAGCCTCTCGCTATCGCGCCTCTTCGTCCCTTTGAAGAGGAGGTGCTCCAGAAGGTGGCTGATGCCGTTCGTCTCGGCGCGTTCGTTCCTCACACCTGTCTTTATCCATATGCCAAGCGCAACGGACTCCATGTACGGCATCCTGACGGCGGATATGTTTAAACCGTTTGCCAATAGATGGCTCTTAATCATAGTCTCCTTTCGGCCTCTTTGAATCGAGATAACCCTGCAGTATCAGTTGGGCGGCCACGCGGTCTGAGAGCTCCTTGCGCCGTTTCCTGGAAAGGTCCGCTTCCAGCATCGCCCTGTCCGCCTGGATGCTCGTCAGGCGTTCGTCCCATGTCTTGACGGGGATGCTCACGACCCGGCGAAGTTTCTCCAAGAACGCTATGGTTTCCCTAGTCTTTTTGCTCTCGGTCCCGTCCATATTGAGCGGAAGGCCCACGATTATCTCTTCTGCTTTATACTCCGCCGCTATCCCGGCTATCTTTGCCAGGTCCTTATCGCTGCCGGCTGTCACTATGGATTCCATGCCCTGGGCCGTGATTAAAAGTTCGTCGCTTATCGCCACCCCTATCCGCTTAGTCCCGAAATCTATGCCCATTATTCTCAAGTTAATCTCGCTTTCGATTCCATTCTCAATATCTCTTTTATGCTCTCGAAACTCCCCATATCCTTCCATCCATACGCGCCCTTGACGCAATATACATTATCCGCCTTCTCCATGATGGCGTAATCCATCGATATGTTCGGCAGCTTCGCGTACCTTTTCTCTGCGCCAAGAGCGATACCCTCAAGCCTTCTGCATATGACAGGCGCCAGTTTCGAGAACGCCTTCAATATAGCGTTCGTCCTGAATATAAAAACGCCTGTGTTCCATAAATAGAATCCGCTATCCACATATCTTCCCGCCGCCTCAAGATCCGGCTTCTCCACAAACTCCTCTACCTTATATATATTATGGTCCATGGCCTGCGGACTGTGGACTTTAATATACCCCAACCCCGTATCCGGGAAGGTGGGTTTTACGCCGATGGTCACGAGCGCGTTTTTGTTTTTACCCAAAAATTCTACGCCCCTCCGAATGGCGATAAGATACCTTTTTTCGTCGATTATGTATTGATCCGTAGGCGCTACCACCATGGGCGCGTCGCCGGATGTGTCCTTAAGACGAAAAGCTGCCAGGGCCACGGCAGGGGCGGTGTTCCTTGAAACAGGCTCCAATATGAGGTTGGCGCCCTTGATATCCGGAAAGTCCTTCCTGACTAGCCCTGAATGCCTCTTATTGGCGACGACCAATATGTTTTTCGCCGGGATTATCCTGCGTATCCTGTCGACGGTGGTTTTAAACATCGTCTTCTTATTGCCGGTGACCGACAGGAACGCCTTCGGCCTTGAATCTGTTGATAGGGGCCGAAGCCTCTTGCCCTTACCGCCAACCAGTATGACGGCGTATACGTCCTGCGCCAGGCGCTTACGAGCCATGAATCGCCCTCGCCAGGCCCCGCGCAAAGTTAGATACCCGTTTCAATATATCTCTTCTCCCGCCTATTATCTTAACGATCGCGCTTCCGACTATGACGCCGTCGGCAATCCTGGCAAGGCCATGCGCCTGGGCAGGTGTCGAGACTCCGAATCCGACACAGACCGGTTTTGAAGTAACCGACTTTATGAACTTCACGTGCGATATTACGCCAAACGGCAGTTTTTTCCGCGTCCCCGTAACGCCCGTAAGCGAGACATAGTAGATGAAACCCGTAGAATCATGCGCTATCCGTTTCACCCTTTCCGGGGTCGAAGTCGGGGCGGCCAAAAATATGGTCGCCACTTTCATAGCCCTGCAGGTCTCCATGAGGCTTGAGGCCTCCTCTCCCGGGAGGTCCGGGATTATGACGCCGTCTACGCCGCTGGCGGCGCAGGCGGAGGCGAAATTCTTCAAACCGTATTTTAAAACAGGATTATAATAGGTCATGAAGGCTACCGGTATCCCTGTCTTCTTTCTTAAAGACGCGGTCATACGGAAGACCTTTTTAAGGTTAACGCCTTTTTTTAACGCCCTCTCGGAGGCGGCCTGTATCGTGGGCCCGTCGGCCAGCGGATCCGAGAAAGGTATACCCACCTCTATGAT
>CAZPYQ010000136.1:0-2816 GCA_964590585.1 uncultured Planctomycetia bacterium
TTAAGCATATTAAGTATAATCCTAAAAGATAATATTGTCAAAAGAAAACACTAGAAGTAGTTATTGAAGATGTCAACGACTTTGGAGGAGATGCTCTTGACGAGGTTCCTGGGTTCCTGTTTCGTCAGGGGTTTGTACTTTTCCATAAGGGCGTATCGGGTAAGGCCTATGGCGGTAGTGGCGGACCGGCTCTCTATAGGCGATATATCGCCCTTGAGATGCTTCACCGCCCCGACCTTTACATCCATGGCCAAGGCGTCTTCAAAGGCCTCGACCATGCCGTCCGCAAAAGAACCTCCTCCCGCAAGGATAGCGGCTTTGACCCCGACGCCCTTTCCGGCGAAATCGTCGATCCTTTCCTTTATCCTGGCGGTTATTTCACGCGCCGTTTCATCGTGTCCGGGGCAGGCCTTGATATCCGACATCCCAAGCGGAATAACCTCAACATGCCTTATCACTCCCTGCGTAAATACGGTTACTTTCGTAAGAGAGCTGCCGATATCTATAACTATCATATTCGACCGCCTCTCTTCGTCATCAAACAGGCTGTACGAATCCGCCAGGCCGGAGAAGACCGCCTCCTTAAGCTCGTAGCCGCAGTTATCTACGACCTTCTTCATGTTCTGTATGTGATTTACGCTGGCGGTTATAACATATATTTCGACCGCAAGCCTCGAGCCATAAAGGCCAAGAGGATTCTTGACCTCCGTCTGGTCATCTATGGTGTAAGAATGGACTATGCTGTGTATTATATCTATTTCGAACGGCAGCCTGATCGTGCCCGCAACCCTGACGCAGCGTTTCATGTCGTGCTCGGTTATCTCCCGGCCTCTCATGGACAGGGATATCATGCCGCGCGTTTTCTGGGAGGTTACGGAGGGCCCGCTTATGCCGGCATAGACATTCTCTATCCTCCTTCCGGCCTTTTCGCTCAAACGATCGAGCGTCCTGGAAACGGAATCCACGGCCTGATTGAGGTCCGCTATATAGCCCTTTTCAACGCCGCGGGACGGCATAGTATGAATGCCGAGTATGCGGCTTTTGTCCGGACAGACCGTATCCAGTTCGCACAAAACGGCGCATATCTTAGACGATCCTATATCCAGCCCCGTTACTATTATCGGTTTACTCATGCGATATCTTGTCTCGTACTGCGTACTGCGTGCGGCGTACGGCGGTTGCTTCTACTCCGTACGCCGTACTTCGTACGCTGTACGAATCATCCGTTTTACACGCAACTACTTCTGCCCCATCACCACATCCTTGAAACGAAGGTCTATATATTTTATGCGGCTCACTATCAGCTTCGGGTTCCTCAATGTCTGCAAAAGCGTCTTCAGGCGTTCCCTGAAGTTTTCGCGGCCTATCTTGACCTCCAGGCCGTCCTCCAGGAAAAAGGAAATATTCCTGGGATCCGAAACGTCTATCGAGGTCACTGTATATTCCGATAGGAACATGGATCTCTGCATCGCAAGGAGAAGGTCAAGCGCGACTTTAAGCCCCTTTGCATCACACCGCCTTCCGACTTTATCCCCAGCGTTAAGGTCCAAGCCCGTTATGACCGGGATCTTCTGCCACGAAGAGGCGTCCGCGTTAGGCAGCACCACACCGTCTTTATCGACCGGATAATACCTCCCGTCGCTTACCAGCGCCACGGGTTTTCTCAATGTTACGGCTAAAAGGAGCCTGTCCGGCAGGACCCTGCGGACGCGGATATCTTTCGCGTCGGGATATTTCGCGTAAACCCTGTCGGCTATCGCCTTAACATCCACGCTGAATATGTTCCTGCCCTGATAATTCTTAAGAAAATCTTCGCCCTTCAAGGATACAAGCCCTTCCTGACCTTCTATCTCAAAGACGTTTACCTTAAAATACGGAAGGTTGACGAGCGATACGCCGAACATCGCCAGTAATGCCGCCAATACCGATAGCGCCAGGATTACGGGGACGATCTTCGCCGCCGCGGAACTGGCGGTTTCCTTTATCAAAGACGGGCGTTTCTTCCTTTTACCCGAATCGCGTTTTTTTGATTTTAATTTGAACATGGCCCAACCATCCTTTTAACCCATACTATGTTTGTTAATCGCCATATTTAGTAGTTTGACACAAAGCTTGTTGAAATCCAACCCTGCCAGGGCCGCCGCTTTTGGAAAGAGGCTGCGTTCCGTCATCCCCGGTATGGAGTTCACCTCCAGAACGAATAATTTGCCGCGCCTATCCATCCTCATATCTACCCTTGAAAATCCCCTGCACCCCAGGGCTCGATGCGCCTTAAGGCCGAGGCGCGCGGCCCTCGAGGCTCTATTCGCTTCCAGCTTTGCGGGGACCACATACCTTGTCCTCTTGTCCTTATATTTGGCGGCTGTGTCATACACGCCTCGAGCGGGTATTATCTCTATGACGGGGAGCGCCTTGTCGTCCAGTATCCCGACGGTAAGTTCCCTTCCGTCGATGTACTCCTCGAGCAGGGCCTGATCGCCGTATTTGAACGCCTTCTTAAGCGCCCTCAAGAGGGCGGCCGGAGCGCTCACGATAGAAAGCCCTATGCTTGAACCTTCCATCTGCGGTTTTACGACAACAGGCCATTTTAAGCGTCGCGCGTCGTCTTCCGCATATCCGCCTTTCGCGAATATCAGATATTCCGGCACGGGGATACCTTTTTTCTCAAAGACCTTCTTGGACGCTATCTTATCGAGCGCCAGCCTCGATGCCGCTATGCCAGAGCCTGTGTATGGTATCTTAAGCCTCTCGAGCATCGCCTGCACGGCCCCGTCTTCACCGAACCTTCCGTGCAGCGCCACGAAAGCGACGTCTAT
>CAZPYQ010000137.1:0-2767 GCA_964590585.1 uncultured Planctomycetia bacterium
AGAAGAGATGGGGTGGCAGGGTGCGTGACAGGTCCGTATTTGTCCTGTTTTATATCTTAAGCCTGTGCGCCATCGCCTGGGGATTTTTAAGCGGTACTTTCTTCGGACAAGAGTGGTTCATGAGGTATACAGGGCCCCTCGTGCCCGGGCTGCAGAACGACAGGACGGTGCAGACATTTTGTTTCTTCCTGGGGGCGTTTCAACTAAGCCTCGCGCATATATGGAGGGGCATAAAAAAGGCCCCTTCCTTACGCGCCTTTTCCGATATCGGCTGGGTCCTCATATTATGGGGCGGTTTTTTCCTTGCCAAACTGTTAATCCTTGGCGAGGACTTTCCCCGGTTCGTGAAATGGTTTTTTATCATAGGGCCCGCCATGGTAATTTTTTTCTCGGCGCCTAGCAGGAACATATTAAAAATGATAGGCTCCGGCCTCGGCGCGTTTCTATTGAATTTTGTGAATAGCTTCACGGATATAGTCTCCTACATACGTCTTTTTGCCGTCGGGCTGGCCACGGTGGCCATCGCCGACGCCTTTAACGACATGGCCTTTTCAATAGGGTTTCACGGCTTATTAAGCGGCCTCGCGACGAGCCTGATACTTATATTAGGCCATCTTTTAAATGTTATCTTGGGGCCCTTGAGCGTTTTGGTCCACGGTGTGAGGCTGAACGTCCTTGAATTCTGCAGCCATCTCGATATAAAATGGCTCGGTTTTTCGTATGATCCCCTGCGCGGCGGGGGAGTTGGTAAAAGATAAAGACTTAAAATTTGAAGGGAGAGAAACTATGGACGCGAATACCCTGGTTCAATTCAAAGATTTGGGTTTGGGCGCGGTGCTTGCGCTTTCCGCGGTCGGTTCCGGCATGGGGGCCGGCGCGGCCGGCATGGCAGCAGTGGGCGCCTGGAAGAAGGCGTTCGCGCAGAACAAGGCGGCGTCCTTCATGATAGTCGCCTTCGTCGGCGCGCCGCTTACGCAGACGGTTTACGGGATGATCGTCATGAACAGGATGGTAGAACTCGCCTCTAAAGGAAGTTACCTCTGGGGTGTGGGCATATTATCGGGCCTGGCGATGGGCGTATCCGCCTACATGCAGGGCAGGGCAGGAGCGGTCGCCTGCGACGCCATGGGCGAAACAGGTAAAGGATTTGGCAACTACATCGTCGTCCTGGGGATAATCGAGACGGTCGCGCTCTTCGTTATGGCATTTACGCTGGGGCTCCTCGGCAAGCTCTCCGGGGCATAAAAAATATTGGGCGGATAGTTCAGTTGGTAGAACGCTTGACTTACATTCAAGAGGTCACAGGTTCGAGCCCTGTTCCGCCCACCATTTTGCTTCGCCCTTTGGCTGAAAGATTTAGCTGGTAGGGCTACGCAGAAATTGTAGCGAAGTAGAATACTCCTGCGAAGCCATATCTGTATTACATGTATTGGTTGGCGAAGCAGAGCAGAAATACAGAGATAGGTTTATCGAGATAGCTCGAAGCGAGCTTTGCGCCGAGCGGCAAAATTTGTATCGACTTTTAGTAGAAAATACGATATTATATGTTTCCCTGGGGACGTAGTTCAGCTGGTTTAGAACGTCAGATTGTCGATCTGAAGGTCGCGGGTTCGAACCCCGTCGTCCCCGCCACTATAGTTAAGCACAAGTAGTACTTTAAGATGGAAACCCTGTTCATCGTCGGATAACTGACAATGGATAGGGTTTTAGTCTTTATAGTGGTTATAGAAATTATGGGTATTTCAGCTAAAACTGACACATAACTGACACACTAAGTGCCCAGGGGGGTGGGTCGTATAAAGGTCCTGCCAGGCGTAAAAAGTAACCCTTTGGTATATATATGTTGCCTGCTTCTATAGACTCCCGATTGTTTCGGGTTATTTAGGGAAATATATAATGTTATTTCCAGAGCCAGCGGTCAATGCTAAGCTATACCCCATATGGGAGTGACGGATTTTCTGTGCAATATATTCTATGGGAGCTTTTCCATTGATACATCATTTCCAAAGTAGTATCATATGCTAAGAGTAAGAGGCTTAAAAAGCACATCAAAGACAACATAGGTGCATTACAAGGAGAAATCTTATGAGAAAAGTTGCTTATGTATTTATAGCGATAATCCTGTTTTTGATAATTAGCGACAGGTTGCTAAAAGTGTATGAAAAAAAGTGGGCACAAGGGGAGATTAAGGATAGCGTAACCGTTAATCCCGTGTTAACAGCCGAACAGAACAAGGACTATAGGATGGCGGGGACGGTTCGCCTTTTACCATACACAGTATTTGGCTATAAACCTAACTTTACATCCAAGACCGTTAACATCAATTCCCTTGGTTTGCGTGGCGGGGAAATTGGAGAAAAGAAAAACGATGTTTACAGGATAGCTATACTCGGTGGGTCGGCAGTATTCGGGGGTGAGGTGCCAAGCGACGACCTTACTTTTAGCAAATTACTTGAGAGCAAGTTAAATACGGGCGAGCAGAATGACTACGAGGTTATAAATGCAGGAGCTCCTGCATATATATCAATGCAAGAGCTAATTTTATTAGAGGATAAGATAATAGGTCTTAAACCCAATATGATTATTGTATTTGATGGGCTCAATGATTTTTTTACCATTATAAGGCGAGACCCAAGACCTAACTATCCGCGGTGGTTTAATAAGCTGGAAAAAGTATATTACACTTCAATTACAAAACTTTTTGTTGAAAAAAAATTGAGGAAGTTCCGACTCACAAAACATATATTAAATATAATGGGAAAAAAGA
>CAZPYQ010000138.1:0-2740 GCA_964590585.1 uncultured Planctomycetia bacterium
AGTCAGGATACTGGATGCGGTGGACGGCAATATACAGGGCATAATAGTCTGCGGCTATAACGGGGCGCTTCGCGAAAAGGTTGAAGGGATGAAGAAAGAAATAAAAGTGCCGCTTACGGTCTACGGTTTTGTGAACAACATGTACGAACTAATGCAGGTCTCTGATGTATTGGTGTCGAAATCCGGCGGCCTGACCTCGACCGAGGCGATGGTGGAGGGCCTTCCCATAGTGGCGATATCGCCTATACCCGGACAGGAATCAAGAAACTGCGCTTACCTCGTATCCCGAGGAACGGCCGTAAAGATAAAGACGCCAGGCGCCCTTAAGGCCGTTCTCAAAGGATTAATAGAAGAACCATCACGGCTCGATGAGATGCGCCGGGCCGTAAGGGCCACGGCCAGGCCGAACGCGGTGTACGATATAGTGAATTTATCTCTGGAGATATAGGCGGTGCTTTTATCATTATGAATAACCCTCGCGAAGAAATCCAAAATATAATCGATTCGGTGAAGGCCTACATCGAGCTGGAAAGGGCCTCCGGCTGCGGGGAATTATTCTCGGCCCTTACTGCCGCCCGCGTCGATGACGAGTGGCAGGCCCTCGCGAATGAGGTCATGAATTGCGAAAGATGCGGCCTCCACAAGACGAGGAAGAACGTCGTCCTCGGGGCGGGAGATACCCGCGCCAAACTCATGTTCGTGGGCGAGGCGCCGGGAGAAGAAGAGGACCTGAAGGGGCTGCCGTTTGTGGGAAGGGCGGGGCAGTTACTCACCAAGATAATAGAGGCGATGGGTTTGAAGCGGAGCGATGTCTACATAGCCAATATCCTGAAATGCCGGCCCCCCGGGAACAGGGCGCCTCTCCCCGCGGAGATCATGGAGTGCGAAGGGAACCTAAAAAAGCAAATAGCGCTTATAAGGCCGAAGGTGATATGCGCCCTCGGCAAATCCGCGGCCCAGGCCCTTTTGAGGACGGATGAATCCATAAGTTCTCTAAGGGGCCGCTTCAGGGATTACGGCGGCATAAAACTGATGCCCACGTTCCATCCCGCGTATCTCTTGCGCAATCCCGGCGACAAAAAACTCGTCTGGCAAGACATGAAGAAGGTTTTGAAGGAATTAGGGTCATAATCGCTATGAATAAATTCGCGTGCGTCGCGGTGGCGCTTCCCATAGACAGATTGTTCCACTACTCCGTGCCGGAACGGCTTATCCCCGAAGCGGCCGTAGGCAAGCGCGTGAAGGTCCCGTTCCATGCAAGGGTGGAGATAGGTTATGTGACGGGGTTCTCCGAGAGGCCGGATATAGCCGAAGTCAAGGATATCTACGAGGTCATCGACAAGGAGCCCATCCTAAACAGCGAGATGCTTGAATTGACCAGGTGGATAGCGCAATCCTTCTTCTGCTCCTGGGGAGAGGCTATCGCGGCGGCCATACCGGCGGGTTTAAAGAAGGGTAAGGTCGAATTAAAGGAGAGGAAGAAGCCCGGAAACGTCGAATCCTCCGCCGAAGCGGCGGCTCCCGCCGGGGCCCTCACGCTTACGGAAGAGCAGATGAAGGCGCTGGAAGATATAGGCGCATCCATGGACAGGAATGAGTTCAAGGTATTT
The DNA here is from genome assembly GCA_964590585.1 of uncultured Planctomycetia bacterium. Classification (GTDB taxonomy): domain Bacteria; phylum Omnitrophota; class Gorgyraeia; order 2-01-FULL-45-10; family JAHFGN01; genus CAZPYQ01. Next base: position 1,611 of record CAZPYQ010000138.1, read on the forward strand.
CTCCTGCATGGCATCACCGCGAGCGGAAAGACCGAGGTATATTTACAGGCGATAGACCGGACGCTTAAGAAAGGAAGGGGCGCTATAGTCCTCGTGCCGGAGATATCCTTAACTCCGCAGACGGTTGAGAGGTTCGTCTCGAGGTTCGGCGACCGCGTGGCTGTGATACATTCGGCGCTTACCCAGGGCAGGCGTTTCGCCGAATGGAAGAAGATGAAGGACGGCAGGGCCGATATAGTCGTCGGCGCCAGGTCCGCCATATTCAGCCCGATAAAAAATCCCGGCCTCATAATAGTGGATGAGGAACACGAGACCAGCTACAAGCAGGATGACGTGCCGCGGTATCACGCCAGGGATGTAGCCGAGGAACGCGCCCGTCTCAACGGGTGCCCCCTTATCCTGGGAAGCGCCACCCCGTCTATGGAATCGTATTACAAGGCAAAAAGGAAAGTCTACGAACTCCTGGAGCTTACAAAAAGGATAGAGGACGCGAGCCTCCCCAAGGTCAAGATAGTGGATATGCGCGCGGAGCTTGCCACGAGAAGGCGCATAACGATATTCTCCAGGGTCCTTCTTGACGCGATAGACAAGACGCTTAAGAGCAAAAGGCAGGTGATAATATTCCTGAACAGGCGGGGCTTCTCGACATTCGTAAACTGCAAAAAATGCGGATACATATTGAAATGCAAGACCTGCGATGCCGTGATGGTATACCATTTTAAGGAAAAAGCCCTCATCTGCCATTACTGCAACCGCCGTCAGTCCCCGCCGGATATATGCCCTAAATGCCAGAGCGGCTATATAAGGTATTTCGGCCTCGGGACGGAGAGGGTGGAATCGGAGATAAGCCGCCATTTTCCGGGCGCCCGTATCGGCAGGATGGACTCCGATACGACCGCAAAGAGAGGGTCGCACGAGACGATACTCGGCGATTTCAAATCGGGGGGCTTGAATCTCCTGGTCGGCACCCAGATGATAGCCAAGGGCCTGGATTTTCCGGCGGTCACCCTCGTTGGGGTCGTCTCCGCGGATGTCTCGCTCAACGTGCCCGATTTCAGGGCAAGCGAGAGGACGTTCAACCTCCTGACGCAGGTCGGGGGCCGGGCGGGCCGCGGCGCAGACGGGGGAGA
>CAZPYQ010000139.1:0-2702 GCA_964590585.1 uncultured Planctomycetia bacterium
TTCATAGGAGATATACTTCACACGTGAGATGATATAATTACAGATGAGATAATAGGGAACGGCTATGGTGAGGCCTGCCGCGGTGGTTATCATCGCCTCGTATATACCCTGGGCCAGGACGCTTACCGTTATGCTGGAACCGGCCTGTTCCCAGGACATGAACGCCTTTATAAGTCCCGTTATAGTCCCCAGGAATCCGAGGAGCGGCTCTATGCCTATTATGGATATGAGCCCTCCTATATGCTTCTCCAGGCCCTTTACTTCGCTATTCCCCAGGCGCTCGAGGATCTTCTCCAATTCCTGGGCGGGAAGGCCGCGCCTCTCTATCCCCGCCTTCAATACCCTTCCGAGAGGGCTGCCGGAGGCGGCCTCGCAGGCCGATAGCGCCGAAGCGTAGTCGCCCTTTTCCAGGCACGAGAGGACCTTCCTGGAAAATCTCGAAGAGTTCATTCGGATAGACCATAACTGCCAGAGCTTTTCTATGATTATGGCCAGCCCTATGACCGATCCAAGGATGATCGGTATCATCACGGGCCCGCCCTTAACTACAATCCACCACATGTTATCCTTTCATGGCCGCGATTGCCGTCTCGATGACGCCGCGCCTTATCATCATGACCGCTATCGCGGCCAGAAGAAGGCTCGCTATCTTGGAGAGCGCCTTGGAGCCGCCTTTTCCTAATATGCGCGTAATGAACTCCGCATAGGAGAAGACGGCCCATGTTATCAAAAGATTTATGACGAACGAAAAGACCGTAAGGCCGATACCGTGGACATCGACCATTATTATCATCGTGGTGAGGACGGCCGGTCCGGTTATGAGAGGCGTCCCTATCGGGACGGCCCCTACCGTATCGCTGGGAATCCGGCTGGCCTTCCCGCCTCTTAGCATATCGGATAACGATATCGCCAGAAGGACTACACCGCCCGCTATCTTGAAGTCGGATACCTGGACACCCAGTATTCCGAATATCCACTTTCCGAGAAAGACGAATATGATGCCTATCAGGAACGCGGTGACGAGCGACTGCGCGATGACCTTGCCCATTACGCGCCTGGAAAGCCCTTCGGTAAATGAGATGAAAAGCGGCAGGACGCCTACGGCGTCCATTGCCACAAGTATAGGTATGAATGTAAAAAGGAATTCTTTCATACCGCTCCTTTATCTTACTATAATATATTTATGGTAATTATATCATATGAGGGGGGTTCAAGTCAAAAATTAAGCAAAAAGGCAGACCTTGAAAGTATGCCGTATTTCAAGCCCTGCCTTTTTAATAAAAAGTATGGTATTACCCGGTAAAAAGCCGAAACCCTTATCTCAGCTTGCCTCTTACGATCCTCTCTGCCTCTAACCAGTCATCATAAGAATGGCCCGCCTTGCGGCCCCTCTTCTCCCACAGTTCATACGCCTTTTTGCGGATTAAGGTAGTGATCTCATCTTGAGACATCTTAGAACCGGATGAGGATGACTTCATCGTTTTGAACGGATTGGCTGTCCTTGCCATAAAATTCGCCCCCTTTCTAATTTGTTTTAGGACTTTTTATTATACAACTTTCCTGTATTAATGCAAGTAAAAAATGGTTATTTTTAAAAAAGGTAAAATAAGGTAAAAAAGTGACTGTCACTATTAGGTCGAAAAGTGACTGTCACTATTAGGTCAAAAAGTGACTGTCACTATTAGGCTATCGGTTCCGAGAGATAATCCGGGGTGGGCTTTTTAAGCAGCTTATAGACGTTCTTGAGATGCGTCCTGTACAGGATGTCAAAGGGATTCCTAACACCCGGTTTATTATCGGGCCCGTACCACCAGTTCCAATCGCTGCCCTCCGCGATGTAAAGCTCCCTCCAGGCCTTTTCTATGCCGGAAGAGGGCGTGCGCCCCCTTGCCTTCAGCTCTTTCGTATATTTGACCAGGTCCCTGCGCGTCCTCAAAAGATACTGCCATGACATGTTGTCCTGCGCCGCGCCTATCCATACCCTGAAATTATGGTCTATCCACGAACCCGGAAATATGTTCTTTAATAACTTCTTCGCGGGCTTTACCTTAAGGTAATCGCTTATGGTCGTCGACTCTATCGTTTCGCCGTCATCCATATTGGCATATAGAAGCTCGAAGAATCGCCTGCCGTTATCCTCGAAGTACTCCCAGGCATTCTCCCCGTCCATGGCGATAGTCACCAGGGCCCTGTCCGTATCCCTCCTCATATTATCGGATATCTTGTGAAAATGGTCCAAAAGGTCCAATGCGGCCATCTGCGGGTCCCAATCGGCGTAGGTGAAACTTATAAGATTGGATAGGTTCTTGTCCCTGAAGACGAGGGTGAGGTCGCGCTTATCGCTTTTAAACTTATACGGCTGGTAGACAAGCCTCCTGTCCATGGGCTTTGCCCTGTAGGCCCTCTCGTAAAGGCTCAAGGTTTTGAAGAGTATATCCTCGTCCGTAGCCACCCAGTCTATGCCGGCGTTTATAAGAAGATTAAGGGTCTCGTCGCTGACGCTGCCCTCGGAAGGCCACATACCGCGCGGGGTGCGTCCGAAGTTGGCGGTATGATACCGTATGGCGTGCTCAAGATGCCATCTCGTGTCCTCCGGATGGGAGAACTTAGGCCTCGGAAGCGGCGCATCGGGCATGGAGACCCTGGCGATGTCCGTATCGCACAAAAGGGGCATTATGGGATGATAGTACGGTGTCGTGGTT
>CAZPYQ010000140.1:0-2637 GCA_964590585.1 uncultured Planctomycetia bacterium
GGCCGATGATCTCAGGAGGATCGGGGTGAAGATAGTCCCTTTCGAATGGCGCAGATGGCTGGATATACGCTCTTTTTTTAGAACACGGAGGGCATTAAGGCAGGGAAGATATCATATACTTCATATCCAGTCCGGCCAGCTCAATGCCTTCGGGAAGATGATGGGGAGACTTGCCGGGATACCGGTTATCGTAATGACGGAACACGTACCGGCCGAAGACCATATATGGATAAAAAACAGAGCCGCTATTTTTATACATTTGCTTCTGCACAGGCTCTCCAACGCAATGGCGGACAGGATAATAACAGTTTCGGATTCCTGCCGCGCCTCCTTTATCAAAAGACAGGGCATGGCCCCTGAAAAGGTAGTCACGATATACAATGGCGTGGATATAAAAGAGCTGAAAAACCGGGCGCCGAATGGGGCGGTGATAAAAAGGGAATTGGCCATTTCCGAAAACGATGTGGTTGTGGGCGCGGTGGGCAGGATAAGCCCCGAAAAGGGGTATGATACATTTATTACAGCCGCCAGACAGGTGCTGGGGAGGGCGGATAACGTCAAATTTCTGATGGTGGGCGAAGGCCCGGATAGAGGCCGCGCAGAAAGCCTCATAGATGAGCTGGGTATAAAGAAGTATTTTATTCTGACCGGATTCAGAGAGGATGTATACGACTTGATGGACATCATGAATATCCTTGTGCAGCCGTCCCTGAACGAAGGTTTCGGCCTGACGGTCGTTGAGGCGATGGCAAAAGGAAAGGCGGTGATAGCGTCGGATACGGGTTGTTTTAAAGAGATCGTAAAAGACGGAGAAAACGGGTTCGTCTTTCCTGCGGGGGACAGCGCCAAACTGGCGGAGAAGATGCAACTTTTGATAAGCGATGGAGATCTTCGCGAAAGATTAGGCGCCTCCGCTCAAATAACCGCCGAAAATCATTTTGACTCGGGCCTTATGTCCGAAAAGACACTGAAATTATACAAGGAAATTCTTCTGCAGAAAAGGCTCGTCGCCTGCGCCAGGGAATAGACGTGAAAATAATTTTTGTCTATACGGATTACGGGCAATATAACCAGAACAATTTTAATCGCGGCGTCGCCATACTTTCGTCATGTCTTAAGCGCGAGGGACACAGGACAGGCCTCGTGCATATTTCGAAGCGCATAGGAGAAACGGAGTTTAAAAAGGTCGTCGCTGCCCAGGGACCGGACCTTATTGCATTTTCATTCATATCGCACATGTTTCCGCAGGTCAAACGCTTTTCCGCCTGGGTGAAGGAAATGAACCTGCCGGCGGTACACGGCGGCATGCACCCCACCGTGGCGCCGGAGGAATGTCTCGCCCAGGAAGGCGTGAACGTCATAATAAGAGGCGAAGGAGAAGGCGCTATCGTGGATATATGCAGTGCCATGGAATCGGGCAAGACCCTTAAGACGATCCCAAATGTATGGACCAGGGAAGGCGGGGATATATACCGCAATCCACCCCGGCCACTCATAGATAACCTCGACAACCTGCCTTATCCGGATTATGATTTGTTTGATTACGAGAACCTCGAAGAAGGCTTTGTGCATAAGATATTTGTGACGCAGGCCTCCCGCGGATGCGATTACAGCTGCACATACTGCTGCAACCCGTTGCTCAGGAATTTGTATAGGGACAGCGGGAGATTCCTGCGCCACTACAGCGTGAACCGTCTCCTGGATGAGATCGAGGCCGGCCTTAAGAGGTATCCGTCCCTGAAAGAGGTGAGGTTTTACGACGACACCTTAACGCAGGATAAGGGCTGGTTTAAGGAGTTCGCTTTGAAGTATAAGGAAAGGGTAGGGCTGCCGTATTCCGGAAACGAGAGGGTGGAAAATATAGATGAAGACAGCGCCGCCCGTCTCAAGGAAAGCGGCTGCGTTTCCCTGGACTTGGGTGTAGAGAGCGGCAGCCAGTTTATCCGGCAAAGGTATATGAACCGCCGGATGACAAACGAGAAGATAATAGAGGCATTCCGCATTTTAAGGTCCTGCGGGATAAAAACGAACAGCTTTAATATACTCGGCATGGTCGGCGAGACGCCGGCGACCGCGCTTGAGACCATAAAACTCAACAGCCGCATCAGGCCCGCCGTGGTGTTCAACGCCTATTTCTATCCATTCAAGGGGACGGAGGCATATGAGATGGTGAAGGAGAGAAATTATGCGGTCGATGAGGACGTAGGCAGTTTTTTTGAGAGGCCGGCGGTCGCGCTCGATACCATAAAGAGGCGACAGCTCGTATTTTTTTACAAGTATTTTTATCTCCTGATGAAGATATACGGTTTTTTGTATACGGCCGCCGGGGATAAAGATAAGGCAGGAAGGGCGCTGGACAGGGTATTGACATCGAGATTTTTTCCGCATACCCTTTTTAATCTCGTCCATTTCGGAAAGGACGACATCCTGGTTGTCTTAAGAAGACATCCGAAACTTTATCTACTGGTAAGAAAGATCTATAGGTCCGTGAAGAAAGCGCGATGAATATAAAAGCGGTTTTAAAGAGGTTTTACCTTTCTCTAAGACATGTTCTTCTGGCCGTTATCGGCATCGGCGTCAGGAAGTCCGTTCCGGATGCAATGGGCGTGAAATCGATACTTGCCATCAGGATAGACC
>CAZPYQ010000141.1:0-2582 GCA_964590585.1 uncultured Planctomycetia bacterium
GTACGAGGGCGACCATAGCGAGCGGGGCGTATGAGAAAGAGATTAAAAGGGTTGACCCCGGGATAAGGGTTACGGGCCGGGCGTGCCCGCTTTTCGTATCGCTGGTCGAAGAGGGATGGATAGATAAGCCGGTTACGCGCGCTGTGGCCGCAGAATATCTTAAGGGTTTCAAGTCGAAAGGAATAGACACGCTTATTCTGGGGTGCACCCATTATCCGCTTTTGAAGGATGTAATACAAGGCGTTGTGGGAAGGGGCGTGACCCTCGTAGATTCGTCCGAGGAGGTGGCGGCGGAGGCCGAGGAGATGCTCGATTCGGCCGCCATGGCGAACGGCTCCGCCTCGAAGCCGGTATATAAATTTTTCGCAAGCGACGACCCGGCGCACTTCGCCGGGATGGGCGAGAGGTTTCTGAGGCAGAAGATACATTGCGTAAAAAGGACGAAATGACATGTACGAAGTCAAGGTGAGGGCAAGTTTCAGCGCCGCGCACAACCTGAGGAACTACCGCGGCAAATGCGAAAAACTGCACGGCCATAACTGGACGGTCGAGGCGGCGGTGGCCTCCGAGAAGGTAGATAAAGACGGAATGGTCTTGGATTTTGTAGTTTTGAAGAAAACACTTAAAAAAATCCTCGCGGAACTCGATCACGCATATCTTAATAAAGCGCCGTATTTTAAGAGAAATAACCCTTCTTCGGAGAATATCGCCAGATACGTCCATGATAAACTGCGCGAAGGATTACGCCGTACACCGGACGCGGCACACTGTACGGTCTCCAGGGTTTCGATCTGGGAAACGGAAAATTCCTGCGCCGAATACCGCGAGGAGTGAGCCTTGAAGAGAAAAGCGGTCATACTTTTATCGGGCGGGCTGGATTCGGCGACCACTCTTTATCTCGCCGGAAAAGAGGGTTACGAATGCCATTGCGTCAGCTTCGATTACGGGCAGAGGCATGGGAGGGAGATCGCCTCGGCGAGGAAATTAGCCAGGGCCGCGGGCGCGTCTCACGAAGTTTTGAAGATATCCCTTCCCTGGAAAGGATCGAGCCTCCTCGACAAGAAAGGGCCCCTGCCGCCGCCGGTTTCTAAAGATGGCTCCGGCAATGGGATACCATCGACCTACGTGCCCGCGAGGAACATCATATTTTTAAGTTTCGCCCTATCCTGCGCGGAGGCGATATCCGCGGACGCCTTATTCATCGGGGCGAACGCGATAGACTATTCCGGATACCCTGACTGCAGGGCGGATTTTTACAAAAGTTTCATAGAGACCGCCCGTCTGGGGACGAAACGCGGCAGAGAGGGCAGGGCCGTAGAGGTGCTCACCCCTCTCATAAACATGACGAAGTCGGACATAATAAAACTGGGAATGCGCCTGGGCGTGCCGTACCGGCATACATGGTCATGTTATCTGGGTGGAAGCGAGCCGTGCGGCAGATGTGATTCGTGCTTACTGCGCGCCAAGGGGTTCAGGGAAGCGGGATTTAAGGATCCGCTCGTGAAGGCTTCGAAGGCCTATTCCGGAAAGGCGGGTATAACCGAGATATTCTCTTCGATACAGGGAGAGGGCGTCTTCCTGGGCGTTAAACAGATATTCGTCAGGTTTAAAAAGTGCAATTTGCGCTGCGCCTACTGCGATGTCCCGCGCGATCTGCCGGAAAAGCGATACAGCGCCAGGGGTCTTCTCGCGAAGATTGAGGCGCTCGAAAAGGATAAGGGGCCGCACCATTCGGTGTCTTTTACGGGCGGAGAGCCGCTTCTCTATGCGGATTTTTTGGCCCGGGTCCTTCCGGAACTTAAAAAGCGGCATTTCAAGGTTTATCTCGAGACGAACGGCACCCTGACCGAAGAACTGAAAAAATTGGTGGATTACGCGGATGTGATAGCCATGGATATCAAGCTGCCCAGTTCTGCGGGGGAGAGGCCCTTCTGGAAGGAGCATGCGGAGTTTTTAAGGATAGCCTCCGCGAAGAATGTATTCGTCAAGGCCGTGATCACTCCCCGTACGAAAAAAGAGGAGATATCTAAAGCGGCGGCGCTCGTAAAGGATGTCGACGACAGGATACCGCTCATAATACAGCCCGTTTCGCCGGCATCCGGGGCCGGGAAGATTGTCCCGGAGAACAGGCTCTTCTCGTTCCTTAAACTGGCATCGGCAGGGGGAATTAAGAATACAAGGATAGTCCCGCAGGCGCACAAGATTCTGGGGGTAAAATGAATAGACCGAAACGCCGTACGCCGTACCCCGTACGCCGTACGGATAACCGCGGCAGTTCCTACGAAGGGTTGCAGGAGAACGTAAGAAGACTGAAGACGCCGGCCATAGAGGTGTGGAGAAACAAGTACCCGGAGAGGCGCTATATCATAAACATAGAGATGCCCGAGTTTACCTGTCTTTGTCCTAAGACGGGGCTGCCTGATTTCGCAAAGATTATTATACGATACGCGCCGGACAGATGGTGCCTGGAACTCAAGTCGCTTAAATATTACGAACTCTTCTACAGGAACCTGGGCGTCTTCCATGAGCATGTGGTGAACAGGTTCTTAGACGATATAGTGAGGGCCGTGAAGCCGAGGCTG
>CAZPYQ010000142.1:0-2580 GCA_964590585.1 uncultured Planctomycetia bacterium
TATTGGAGGTGTCGTATCTGGCGTTGCCCGGGTCTATCCTCTCCGGGGAGAACGCGAGATAAAAATCCTTTCCCTCTTTCAATCCGTCCGATTCCAGGACGGGAAGCATGACCTCCTCCGTCGTGCCGGGATACGTCGTGGACTCGAGGACGATTATCTGCCCCCGCTTCATGTGTCTTTTTATATTTTTTACCGCCGATACGATATAAGAGACGTCCGGTTCTTTGGTCTTGTAGAGCGGGGTGGGGACGCATATGATGACGGCGTCCAGGGACTTTATGACGCTGAAATCGGTGGTGGCCTCCAGCATGCGGCTATGCGTCACCTTCGATATGTCGGCAACCGGCACATCCAGTATGTACGACTCGCCGTCTTTTATCCTCTTCACCCTGTGTTTGTCTATATCTATGCCGTACACCTTGAACCCCTTTTTAGCGAAACTTACCGCGAGAGGCAAACCGACGTAACCGAGCCCTATGACGCCCACTTTAACCTTTTTTGCCAATATCTTCTTCTTCAACTCTTTCATCTTTTCAGATACTCCTTCAGCGCCTCTTTCCAGCCGCGCATTTTATAGCCCGTATACTTCCTGAACCTGGCATTATCCAATACCGACATGGCGGGCCTCTTTGCCGGCCTCGTCAATTCCGCCGACGATATCGGCAAAACTTCCGTCTTTATTCCCGCTATCCTCAATATCTCCTTCGCGTAATCGCGCCACGAAACGCAACCGGAGTTGGAGACATGATAAACGCCGTACGCCGTACGCCGTACGCCGTACGCTACACTTAATCTCTTCAATAGCGCATGAATGGCCCCCGCCAGATCTTTGGTATATGTAGGAGAGCCGGCCTGGTCATCCACAACTTTCAGCGTATTCCCTTCTTTTGCTTTGGCGATTATCGTATCAACAAAGTTCTTTCCGTTTTTCCCGTAAAGCCAGCTCGTACGGAGGATGAAATATTCCTTCAAGGCCTTCCGGACGGCCGCCTCCCCTTTAAGCTTCGAATCGCCATACACGCTTAAGGGGTTTGTCGGATCATTCTCTTTATAGGGCCTGTCCTTCTGCCCATCAAAGACGAAATCCGTGCTTATATAAATAAGAGTTGTCCCGGACTCCCTGCAGGCCGAGGCGACGTTCTCCGTGCCCCCGGAGTTCACGGCATACGCCTTATCCTTATCCAATTCGCAGCCGTCCACATCGGTCCATGCCGCCGCATGCACCAAAACATCCGGCCGTATCTTGCTTATAACCTCGCGGACGTCCTTTTGATCCGTGATGTCGCACGCATAAAAGCTATGGTCCGTGGTCCGTGGCCCGTGGTCTATATCTATCCCCGCCACCTCGTATTCCCGGCGCAACTCCTGACAAAGATCGGTTCCAAGCATGCCGCTCGAGCCGGTTATCGCTATCTTTTTTTTAGTCTTTCCCACCAGGATATATTTTCCTCATACCATTTCACCGTCTCCGCGAGCGCTTTTTTGAAATCATGCGCCGGGGCCCATCCCAGCGACCTGATCTTGGCGATATCGAGCGCGTACCTTTTATCGTGGCCTGGGCGGTCCTTTACGAATTCTATAAGGCGCTTATCCTTGCCCATAATCCCTAAAATGGCATGGGTGAGCTTCAGGTTTGTTATCTCATGTCCGCCGCCTATATTATATACCTCGCCGGGAACGCCTTTATGCATCACCGCGTCTATCGCCTCGCAGTTATCCATGACGTAAAGCCAGTCCCTCACGTTCATGCCGTCGGCATAAACGGGAAGCCTTTTGCCTTCGAGGGCGTTGGTTATGAAAAGCGGCATTATCTTCTCGGGATACTGATAAGGCCCGAAGTTATTGGAGCTCCTGGTTATTACGACCGGCAATCTATAAGTGACGAAGTAGGACCTGGCCAGGAGGTCCGCGGAGGCCTTGGTCGCGGAATACGGGCTGTTCGGCCTTAAGGGGTCGTTTTCCTTGAAACTTCCTTCGGATATACTGCCGTACACTTCATCCGTGGAGATCTGGACGAATAACTTCACTGAATGTCTTTTGGCGGCCTCCAGCAAGGTGTACGCCCCGAAGACATTCGTTGTTACAAAACTACTCGCGTCTACTATGGACCTGTCCACATGGGTCTCGGCCGCGAAATTCAGGATTGCATCGCAGCCTTTTACGAGCGAATCCGCCAATTTCGCGTCGGCTATGTCGCCTTTTACGAACTCGTAGTTTTTATTCCGCTCTATATCTTTAAGGTTATCTTTGTTGCCGCAATAGGTCAGCTTATCGAGGTTCATGATACGGTAATCATCGTATTTGTCAAGGATGTACCGTATAAAATTGGAGCCGATGAACCCCGCCCCACCGGTCACTAATAGACGCTTCACTTCTCTTCCTTTTCCGCCACCAGGTTATTCGCCCTCAGGAGCGAATCGAACGTCCCGGAATCCGTCCACCAGCCGGACAATATATTATAGGTAAGTTCGTTCTTCTTCAGGTATGCGTTATTGACGTCCGTTATCTCGAGCTCCCCTCTTCCTGAGGGTTTCAGTGTCTTTATTATGTCGAAAACCTTGTGGTCATACATATATATGC
>CAZPYQ010000143.1:0-2514 GCA_964590585.1 uncultured Planctomycetia bacterium
CTATGAAATATCCTGAATCGCCGAAATGCCTGACAAAACTCAATACCTCCCTCATCCTAGTCCTGTGCTCGAGCGCTCTTGAGAAATTTAAAACCGCCATGATATTGCCCGGAACACCCGGAAGGCCGCTAAGATAGGTAATGGCGTATTCGCCGAACCTGTCGGAACCCCGCCTGGTCCTGCCCGTGGTTCTCGCGAGTTCCACGGCGGCGTCTACCGCGCCCCTTCTCGCCACAGAATCCGTCGGATCGAGGCTAAGTATCTCTCTATAAGTGTCCAGCGCCTCCTGGGGTCTATTTTCCGCCCTCGCTGCTTCTGCTGTGTCGCGCAATTCCCTTAAATGTATCTCCCTGTCAACGGCCGCGGACGAGGCGCCGTCCGGATCGATGGCCTTAAGTTCGTCACTGGCCCTCTGTAGGCGAGGAATTCTATCTATATCCGCTCCTGACCTCAATCCCCTTATTATGATCCCGGCTAGGGCATTGGCGCGATAGGCCCTCGCCTCTTCGTAAAGCCTTCTGGCTTCATCTATGGCCGCCTGGTTACCCGATGCCTCTGCCGCCGCGAGCGCCCTATCACACGCCTCAAGCGCCGCCTTACCTGCCACTCCAAGCGCTATGGTATCTTCGCCCCTTAAATCCCTTAACCTGGCCTCCTCGCGAGCCTCATCAAGCGCCCCTTGAACTTCGGCCGGAACGGTCCGCGCGGCCGCCGTATCTGGTAAGGGCTGTGTTTCCGTCTGGGCCTGTCCTGCCGGCGCCTCTGCTACCTGTATCTGAACTGGTTCTTCTATTTGAGCGGGCTCTTCTCCCGCGAAAAATTCTTCTCCGGGCATCGCTTCCGCTTCCGGCTCTTCCGCGCTCGGCGCTTCCTGTGACGGAGCCGATACCCTCTGGGGCTCTACCGTAACTCTCGCCATATCCGGGGCCTGTTTTTCGGCCTCAATCTCTTCCGACGCTATTGGCGCCGGCGCTGATGTTTCGCTTGACAAAGTTGTCGCGATTACGGCCGGAGGGGACAGTCCCGTATGTGTAACTGCCGGTTGAGATGCCGGAGTCACATGAACCGGCGCTTGAACAAACCCCCTGTCCGCCGGCGCTTCTATGGTTATGGGCGCGGGCGCCATAGCCAGGTCCATCGCCGCGGCCTGGCCCTGCTCCGAAGCCAGTGCACCCGCCGCCAGTGTCCTCCCGAATATGGCCGCGAACATAGCTACCCTGCCCAAACGGCTGCCCAAAATCTGTAAAATAGGGTGCGCCCCTTGTTCCCGCGCCACTTCTTCCTCGGCCTTAAGGGCAACGCCGGGAAGCGTATTTAATATACCTATAAGGGTTTCGGCCATCCCTTTAAGCCGCCTCTCCGCGTCATCTTTTCCGTCGCGCATCTCCTCGAATCTCGCCCATGTCCTGTCGAACCTTCTTAGTAATTTCTCCTCGGCCGTCGAAAGTTTCTGCCCCGCCTTCCTCTTATTGAAGGCCGTCTCGAACCTGCGGTTGTCGTATATCTCCTGCAGCCTGAACCTGTACCACTCATCGCCTACCTGATAGAACGCGAAGTCCCTCAAGGCGCTGTGGAGATCCGGCATGATGCCGGATACCTCTTCTCTCGCCATGGACCTCGCTTCGGCATTATCGTAAAGGGCCAGGCTCAATAATACATCTCTTATTACCGAATTATGGGGCATGCCTATATGGGCGTCTATGAACCGATCGACATCTCCCCTTCCCCTTGCGGAGACGATGGCGTCCATCTGGGCATATATCTTATTGTATGCGTCTGACCTTTTCTTTTCGGCCTCTATCCTTCGACGCTCGGCGACTATCCTCTTCACCTTTTCGTCTATCAGTTCACCCGGCTCTTTCGTCTCTTCCTCGACTCCCAAGCCAACGGCCTTTTCTATCATATCTTTTAAGGAAGACATGTCCGGGATATCATAACCTTTTGCCAAAAATTCCGATATCTTGTCACTGACGCAGTGCATAAGAATAGTCGTCTTCACGGAGATATCGACCGTTTTGCGGGATGCGAGACGCGTTATATATTCGCTCCTGACCGCCTCCATAAATAAGTCTTCTTTCGCCGTGCGCCTTGCCCTGGCAAGGGCGGCATTGGCCTCTCGAGCGGTCTTATATCTTATCGTATTGGTATTTACCGGAAGGCCCGCGGAACGAAGGATCTCGAGCCTTGTTCTAAGCGTAGCGGCGGAATACTTTGAAAGTTCCATGTAATAGCGCGGCGCCACGCCGTATTCCTTCATCACGTCAATCTTTGCTTTTAGTTTAGGATCCGCGTCCGCTACAAATTCCGCCGCGGCGGGCGTTAAAAGTTCTGTCTTTAGGATGCCCTCTTTAGCGAATCTGGCGAGTCTTTCCACTATCTCCGTATCCGATGCGGCCTTGACATCGTCCGGAGATGTATAGAAATATATGGTCCTTAAGAATGACATCTGGTCTTCATCTTCGGAGACCCTCTCGAGCTCCTTTTCGCATAACCCGGCGAGCTCCAATACCGGAG
>CAZPYQ010000144.1:0-2490 GCA_964590585.1 uncultured Planctomycetia bacterium
GAGATAGTCTGTGTCGGAATGGTAATAATAATACTCATAGTTATCGGCATGCGCGGCCGCGGAGAAAGCCGAAACCAATGTGACGGCCAAAAATGTCATTAATAGTATCTTTTTCATTTTAGTTCTCTCATAATTGTTGGTTAAACTATTTATAAAAACAAAAACCCGGCTGCCATTTCTCGGAATCTTCGGCAACCAGGCTGTCTAATCTTACCCTAGACCCTTGGTTTTGCGCCCCGCTCTTATGAGTGGTTCGCCTTTTCGGTATTCCTGATAACTATACCATGCGATATAGAAATAGTCAACCAGGTATATCTGACTTTTTTAAACCCTAACTCACCTTAATATAAACCGCACATTCACAAATAGCTTCTTCTTTAAAGCCCTAACAGAATTCATGTCAACGGTGTGTTTCAAATTAGTGAGGACAAACTTTAAATAGTCATCCATGGAGAGGTGCCTATCTTCATATCTTATTTTCTTCATAACCGGCAGTTTGATATCTTTCATATTCCGGTCAAACCCCTTCTATTATTTTTTCGTACAGCTCTTCTGTCCCGTATTTTAGGCATAAATCTCTGAATTCATCGCTTTTGTAATCTATCTCATTTGCGCGTATCAAATTTATGATATCCGGCAGATCCTTATATTCCCGAAGTTTTTGGTTATGCTTGATAGCGTGCAATTTTAAGGCAATCAAGGCGTTTATGGACGGGACCGTAAATTTCTGTTTTGCGATGTATATTTTTTTGCCGTCTTTAACGATCTTATCCAGCGTATCTTTATCGACAAACATGAAATCTATATCCATCATATAATAATCGTTTCCCCTGAATCTCGAAAATACCCTTTCTGCGGAATCCGCCTTAAAGCCGGCCTTTTCCAGTTCTTTGGATATCTTATCAAGCCCTTCTTTGGTTATCATGAAATCAACATCTACCGTCTGCCGCGAGACTTTGTAATAATTTACCGCGAAGCCTCCTATCAGGACGCATGGAACCCCTGACTTATTCGTGAGCCCCGCTATCAAATGAAAGATCGTCGGATAGTTCATAAAATAACCCGGGGACTACATTGTAACGGCCACTTTTTCGGATAGGCCTCTTCCCTTTTCGCATCCCGTCTTGTTCGGGCACTTGCCCGTCCAGCAATAGAGGCAGAGCCGCTCTTTGGGAAGGCCTATGGCCGCCACCATGTCGTCCACCGTCTGGTATTTGAGTGTCGTGACATCCAGGTCCTTCGCTATCCACTCCACCATCTTTTTGTATTTCGCCGAACCCGCGTCGGTATATTCGCCGACATCCTCCAGGTCGCGCCCCTCGAGGTGCCTTATCGCCTTGCGCGCGGCCAGTTCGTTTATGCTGCGCGTCGAGAAATTGAACCTGCACGGGAACATGAGAGGCGGGCAGGCTGGGCGGACGTGTATCTCCTTCGCCCCGCAGTCCCACAATTTGTTTATCGTGAAATTCTTTAATTGCGTCCCCCTCACTATGGAATCCTCGCAGACGACTATGCGGTTGCCTTCTATTATCTCCCTCACGGGGACGAGTTTCATCTTCGCTATCAGGTCGCGCGTCTCCTGCGACGGCGGGGTATAACTCCTGCCGTATCCGGGCGTGTATTTGACGAGCGGCCTCCTGTAGGGCCTGCCGGACTCCATAGCATAGCCGATGGCGTGGCCGACGCCCGAATCGGGCACGCCCGACACGACATCTACCTCCACATCGCCGCGGTCGCGCCTGGCCAGGAATCTGCCGCACCTCTCCCTTACCGTCTCGGTATTTATGCCCTCATAACTCGAGGCGGGAAATCCCGTGTATATCCAAAGAAAAGCGCATATCTGGTTGGCGCCGCCGGCCGGCCGCCTCTGGGATAGGCCGTTTTCGTCTATCAGGACTATCTCGCCGGGGCCCAAGTATTTCACCGTCTCAAAATCGTTGTTCGGGAACGCGGCCGTCTCGGATGTCACCGCCCACGCGCCCGGGTTTTTGCCTATGACAAGCGGGCTGTAGCCGAACCTGTCCCTCGCGGCGTATATGCCGTCCTTGTGGAGGAGAAGGAGAGAACACGAGCCCTCTATCATGCCGAATACCTTCTCTATGCCGCTTACGAAATCATCCTCCTGTATTATTATCTTGGCTATAAGTTCGGTAGCGTTCACGGCGTTCTCGCTTATCTCGCTGAAGGATACGCCCTCCCTAAGAAGCGTCTTCATGAGCGCGTCGAGGTTTTCTATGAAGCCGTTGGTGACGAGACAGAAGGGCCCCAGTTTGGAATTTAGATATATGGGCTGCTCCTCGAACGCGCTTATGACGCCGATACCCATGGTGCCCTTCATGCGCTTCGCGTCGTCGTAGAATTTGGATTTAAACTGGGTCTGGCTTATACTGTGTATCTGGCGCTGGAAGTCGTCGCCCAGTACCGGCATGCAACCGTACTCCGTCCCGCGATGGGCGTGATAATCCGTCCCGTAAAAGCGGCCCTCCTCGC
>CAZPYQ010000145.1:0-2482 GCA_964590585.1 uncultured Planctomycetia bacterium
GACCCCAAGAGGTTCCAGCGGCTGGGGGGGAAGATCCCTAAAGGCGTCCTCCTTCTGGGCCCGCCAGGCTGCGGCAAGACCCTCATGGCGAAGGCGGTGGCAGGCGAGGCGAAGGTGCCATTTTTAAGCATCTCCGGGTCAGATTTCGTCGAGATGTTCGTGGGTGTGGGCGCCTCGAGGGTTAGGGATCTATTCGAACAGGCGAAGCGTTCGGCAAAGCAGTCCGCCCGGGGCGCCATCATATTCATAGACGAGATCGATGCCGTAGGCCGCCAGAGGTTCGCCGGCATAGGCGGGGGCCATGACGAGAGGGAGCAGACGCTCAACGCCCTCCTTGTGGAGATGGACGGATTCAACACACAGGAAGGCGTCATCCTGATAGCCGCGACTAACAGGCCCGATGTCCTGGACCCGGCGCTTTTAAGGCCCGGCAGGTTCGACAGGCAAATCGTTATAGACAGGCCCGATATAACGGGCCGCGAAGCGATATTGAACGTTCACATAAAAAAAGTCAAGCTTGACAGGGCGGCGAACATGATGGCGATAGCCAGGCAGACTTCCGGTTTCTCCGGAGCGGACCTGGCCAACCTTGTCAACGAGGCGGCGTTATTGGCGGCGAGGCGCAATAAAGAGGCCGTGACGATGGGAGAACTTCAGGAATCGATCGAACGCGTCATAGCGGGTCCTCAAAAAAAATCACGCATCATCTCAAAACATGAGAAGCTCATCATCGCCTATCACGAGTCGGGACACGCGTTATTGGCGCTTGTAATACCGGGCGCGGATCCTCTGCATAAGGTTTCCATCCTGCCAAGAGGGCTGGCGTTGGGTTATACAATCCGGCTTCCGACCGAGGACAGATACATCGTCACTAAAGACGAGCTCATGGGGAGGATAACGGGCCTCCTTGGAGGACGGGTAAGCGAGGAGATAAGCTTCAAAGACCTCTCTACCGGCGCGCAGAACGACCTCGAGATCGCAACCGAGACGGCCAGGCGTATGGTAACGAGATTCGGGATGAGCGAAAAACTGGGGAACCTGACATTCGGCCATCCGCAGGAGCATGTATTCCTGGGGCGCGATATCATAGAGGAGAAAAATTACAGCGACCAGACGGCCTTCCTTATCGACCAGGAGGTCCGCAGAATAATCGACGCCTGTCACGCGCGCGCCAGGGAAGAACTGCTGAAAAACAAAGATAGACTTAAGCTCCTCTCCGATACATTGCTGGAAAAAGAGGTGATGGATGTCGCTGAGGTAAAACAACTCTTAGGGCTCAATATAGATGAAGGGCGTCAATCAGAAAACGCTGCGGACCAACCTCCCACCAACCCTCCGGCATGAGTTAGTCTGCGGAAAATACTCTCTATCCCTGGGCGGCCGGACCCATGTCATGGGTATCCTTAACGTAACCCCGGATTCTTTCAGCGATGGCGGCGAGTATTTTAATAAAAGCGCCCTCGCCCTGAAAAGGATATACGATATGGCCTCCGCCGGAGCGGATATCATAGATATAGGAGGGGAATCTACCAGGCCCGGCGCCGAAGGGGTTAGCGTCGAAGTCGAGCTTGAGAGGGTAATACCGATTATCAAAGAGGCGTCCCGTAATATAAAGATCCCCATATCCATCGATACGTCAAAGGCGGCCGTCGCTGACGAGGCGCTGGGAAACGGCGCTTCTATAGTGAACGATATAACCGGCTTGAGGGGCGACAGCCGCATGGCCTCTGTCGTCGCCAGGTCAGGCGCCGGGCTCATCGTGATGCACATGAAAGGTTCCCCCCGGACGATGCAGGATGATCCCGCGTACAAAGACCTTATATGCGAGATAATATCCGCGCTTAAGGAATCCATCGGCATAGCCGTTAAAAACGGTATAAGTGAAGACAGGATAATAGTGGACCCTGGAATAGGGTTCGGAAAGACCGCGGAACACAACCTTGAGATATTAAGAAGGCTCGCTGAATTCAGGGCGCTGGAGAGACCCATAATGGTGGGGCCTTCCAGGAAATCATTTCTCGGCAAGATATTAAACGCTGATCCTAAAGATCGCCTCATGGGAACCGCGGCCGCGTGCGCGATAGCGATAATGAACGGCGCCTCCATCATACGGGTTCACGACATAAAAGAGATGGTTGAAACGGCCAGGGTCGCCGATGCGGTCAAGGGAGCGAATACGGCATGAACATTACGAATATCTTCTTTTATTGGAAGATCGTTTTTGAGATCCTCGTATTGTGGTACATCATATACATGACCCTCCTTTTTATAAAGGGCACGCATGCGGCCCAGTTATTAAAAGGTCTTATAATACTTGGCATAATCTTCATCGTAAGCCAGCATATGCGTTTAGAGGTGATAAATTGGGTCATGGCGAGGATATTCGCCATCTCTATAATAGGCTTCCTTATAATATTCCAGCCGGAACTCAGGAAAGGCCTTGCCAGATTGGGCCAATTAGGGGTGTTCCGCGAAAATATAG
>CAZPYQ010000146.1:0-2410 GCA_964590585.1 uncultured Planctomycetia bacterium
GACTAAGGATGAATATCTATCCATAGATAACGGGCCGAGACCCGACGGCGCCGGCGACTTCACTACAGACCCGGACCGGAAGATGGCGGCGCAGTGGTATGCCGGCGCAAAGGTCAGCATGCCATTCTGGGGTTCCACGGGCGAATATTCCTTTACCCAGGAAAAATGGCCGCCTGTTGTAAGCGCGTTCCATGGGACAGAGGCACAGACGAATACCATTAAACTCAATCTTCTGGATAAGCTCGGCAATTTCTCCGAGAATATATCGGCGGATATGGATTACGACCGAGCCCGGCAGGAGATGAACAAGGCAAAGCAGGAGATAACCCTTGAGGTCAAAGAGGGCGTTTATAATTACGAAAAGACGCTTATACAGTGCGATGCCGCGGCGAATAAAGTCAAATATCAGGAAAGGGACCTTGAACTCGTAAGATATAAGAGGGCGCTTGACGAGGCCCAGGACTCCGCGGTCATAGACAGCCTTATAAAGACGGCCCAGGAGAAGTTCGGATACACGCAGGCCCTGGCGGATTACCATATAGCCATAGCCAGCATTAACAAGGCGGTAGGGGTGGATGACTACATAAATGTGGAAGAAGGAGTCGCTAGATGAAAAAATTTAGCATCGGATTAGAGAAGATAAAATTCACAATCTTGACCATAAGATCGAGATTGAAGATCCCGAAACCTAAGGATCTGAAAGAGAGGTTCAAGGATAAACAGGCCAAGAAGCGGTTCATAATAGGCGCCCTTATCGCCGTAGTTGTGGTATTGATCCTCGCGAAGACGGCAGGCAACATGCATAGGGCGCTTTTCAAGGCTAAGGAGGAGAAGAAGGCCCCCGCCATCACATTTGAGGAGGGCCTGAGCCCCGTCAAGGTTTTGAGAATCAAAAAGATGGATTTTAAAGACACCCTTCCGGTCATGGGCAATATCAAAGGATTCAAGGAGGTGGATCTTAAATTTCAGACAAACGGCGTAATAGAGTCCATAAACTTCGAGGAGGGTGAGAGGATCCAGGAGGGCGATATAATAGCCAGCCTCATACAGAAAGAGGCGCTTTTGAAACTGAAATATTCGAGCATAGAACTCGAAAAGAGCCAGAAGCTTTTGGATATAGGCGCTATCGCGCCCACGAAGCTCGAGCAGTCCAAATTGGAGTATGAATCGGCGAAGACCGAACTGGATAAGACAAACATATATGCCACGGCGAACGGACTTTTGGGCTCGAGGATATTTGACGTCGGGAATTTTGTGACGCCCAACGATAAGATAGGGACGTTCGTGGATATAAGCAGGGTATACGCGGAGTTCAATATAATCGAAAAAGACGTCCCCAAGATAGCCCTGCGGCAAAAGGCCGACGTATTTGTGGACGCCTATCCGGCCAAGACCCTTTCTGGCCAGATAGACAGGATAGCCCCCGTAATAGAAGGCAGGTCCCGCACCCAGAACGTGAAGGTCGAACTGACCAATAAAGACGGAGCGCTTAAACCCGGGATGTTCGCGAGGGCGCTCATATACACCTATGAGAAGAAAGACACGCTCGTCGTGCCGTCATCGGCGCTCAAGAAAAAAGAGGCCGACTACCTCGTTTATGTCGTGCATAAAGAAGAGGCCAAGCCGGCCAAAGAAGAGGCCAAAAAAGAGGATAATAAATTGTGGGACAGGCTCTTTAAGAAGAGGGATAGGAAGAAAGAAGGGCCCTCCGGGAAAGAAGATGCCGCCAAGGAGAAACCAAACGAGACTGGCACCGTCGAGGTAAGGAAGATAAAGCTCGGTTATATGACGCAGGACCTTGTCGAGGTGCAGGATGGTTTAAAGGAGGACGAACTCGTGGTGGTCGAGGTCCAGGAGGAGTTTAAGGACAAGGCGAAGGTTGAAATAATGGAAACGCAGGAGAGCATATTCTGACCGTATGAACTTAGCGCAATTTTCCATAAATAGGCCCGTAACCGTCATCATGATCGTTACGGGCATATTGATATTCGGCATCGTATCGCTGGAGCTACTTCCGCAGGAATTGTTTCCCCAGATAGTATACCCGCAGCTCACGGTAGTATCGCCCTATGAGAACGCCGCGCCCGAGGAGATAGAGACGCTTATCACAAAACCTATAGAGGAGGCGGTGGGCACCGTGGCGGGGGTAAAACGCATAACCTCCGTCTCCAAGGAAGGCCTCTCTCTTGTGATAGCCGAATTCGGATGGAACCAGAACATCAATTTCGCCGCTCTCGGGATGAGGGAAAAACTTGACCTTATCAAAGAGAGGCTGCCCAGAGAGGCGGAGGAACCGGTCGTATTGGCGTATAACCCGTTTGACAAACCGATATTGACGCTGAGCGTCACAAGTTCAAGCGACCGTTCCCCGCTCGCCCTCCGGGAGATAACCCGCAAGATGATAAAAGAC
>CAZPYQ010000147.1:0-2371 GCA_964590585.1 uncultured Planctomycetia bacterium
TCTATTAGAGGGAGGTCCTTCGCGATGAAGTTCTCTATGGCCGCGAGGGTCTCTTTATCTACATCCATTATACCCAGTTTTTCGGCCTCGGCCAGGACGGCGAATACTATTTCGTCCGGGCTTTCCGCGTCGAACCCTATAAGCCTCGCCTGAGGCGCGCCGGTTCTTTCTAATTCCTTTATCTGTCCTTTCGTATCGGCGGCATTGACGCCTACAAGCCCGGCCCTTCCTTCGGTAAGGGCCGTTATAGTGCGGCCTAAAACCCTGATATCCTCCTCGCTGTATCCTGCCCGCGGCACGCCGACTAAAAGTTCCACCGTGACGCCGCTTGAACTTTCTCTCGCGCGGGCGCGTCTATTTTTTATAAGAGACGCGGCCGCGAGAACAGAGGCGGTAAACACGGTGGCGCCATTTACGACATTCACGAAAGCGAGGCCGTCAAGGTCCATGCCGTACGCTATCTCGGCGCCAGCAGAAACGGCATTGGTATAAGAATGTATAAGGATGGGCACCAAGAGCGTGCCATTTCTGTTATAGGCGTAAGCTAAGACGATTCCCATCGCCAAAAGACGCATGACCGATCCGGGCAGTATATTGAAATGGGCCGCGGTGAATAAAAGACTGCTTGCCACCGCCGCGTACAGGACAGCGATGGAGCTAGAATCCGTATCAATCGTATCTATCTTGGCCAGGACCTTCTCGCCCAGGACCTTTAATCCCTTAAAGACGCCCTTTCTAAAAATAATCTCTTCCACTATCGGCGTGCATACGACCACCGCGGGGACATAAAATAGAAGCGACAAGACGGAGTCTCCCAAAGGAGATGCTGCCAGATCGCCCTGAACCTGGATGATGATCTTTGGATTATACATATACCCCAATATGAAACCTACAGCATTTAAAAGACCTGTGTATTTTATCGCGGATACGACGGACCTGGCTATATCCGGTGCGATACCCCGTCTAGACAGTTCTTTAAACTGTTTAAATTTCTTGACCGAATATATCCCCGCCGCCACATAGAATATAAAGGCCATTACCGCCGTAGGGACACTTCTTATAAGATCACCCAAAAGGTTCCCGAGACTCGCCGCCGCTCCCCAGCTTAAAATCATGGCCAGAGATATGACGATGAGCTTGGCGAAAAACTTATTGTCAATAAGCTTCTCGTCCTCTTCGCTTTCTTCCCCTTGCCCTTTTCCTGCGGATGACGACCGGCGAATCCCCTCCTCTTCGCCCTCCCTGCCCGAACGGAACGTAAGTATGAACTTAGTCCATCCCTGTCCGTCCGCGCTTTCGGTATAGCACTGGCTCTCGGCGCGTATACTGCCGCCCATCATCTCCATGAGTTTCTCCGCCAGCCATAGCCCCGTCCCGCCGCCTTTATCCGCCCCCCGCTCCGTGACCCCTTTTTCAAAGATATGCGGCAGTTTCTCCTGAGGTATACCCACACCGTTATCTTCGACGATGAATTCCACCCCGTCCTCGTTTTCGCTCACCCTGAACGTTACGCGCCTGCCTCCGGCCGGGACATAGTCGCCATTTTCGACAGGAAAGGCGTAGGCGGCTATATTGGTAAGAAGCTCGCTCAGTACCTTTTCGGAAAGGTTGGAGGGATCCGCCATGATTGTCATCTTAGGATCCACCCTGCTTAAATCCACTGCCACACCTCCCAATAGATGCCTTCTGTGCGTCCTTATCCCCATGAGGAGACGCAGGAGATTGACGGGCTCGATATCAAGTCTCATCATATCCGTTGTGTCCTCTTTAGACATGTTATCAAGAAGCTCCTCAACCTTAGGCAGGGAGACGTTCAGTTCATCGCGCGCTATTAATACATCCCTCGTTACCTTCTCCGCTATCTCCTGAGGCATACCATTCAGGACAGGCATGCTGACGCTGTCAGGGTCGTCAAGGTCCCCCTCGCAGAACCTCATCAATTCGTTTACGGCTATCTCATAATCTTTTAATAAACCTCTTAAGTTTGGCTCCATATCCCGCACCATGCCTTCGACATCTGCTAGAGTACTTTGCGCGAGAAGAAGGTTCTCTCTATTCTCCTCGAGGCTCCTTGTCTCATTAATCTTATCACGGGTCAATTGCGCCCACAAAAATACGAGACCAAGCGCCTCAGGGTCATGCGCGAGCCATTCCGGCCTGTCCGCCAGGACCGCGGACAATTCTTCATAATCCTCGGCTGTCAGGACAGGCATCATGAAACTCGCGAGAAATGCCGCCCTTTCGATATCGGCCGGCGCGGGATACCCGGTTTCGGCTCGAGCGCCAAGAAGCGAATCTATCTCTTCGTCACTCAGAGTCTGACGGCTTTCTCCTTCCTGGGCCGGCCTTCCCAGGATAAGCGGCTCTTCAT
>CAZPYQ010000148.1:0-2321 GCA_964590585.1 uncultured Planctomycetia bacterium
AAGAGACAGATTATATTATCAGGGATGCTACTTCTGCAAAACTCGAAGATCCTGCCGCCTGACCACATAGCGAATCTCGTAAAAAGCGAACCGGAACGCGTCTTATTGAAGGGGGTTATAATAGACGATCCGTTAGTGCGCACGAATATCTACGGACAGGGGGTAAAGAAATTTTTATTGAAGGCGAAACTGGTGAAAAGGGACGGTGTCTGGCGACGCATATCCGGTACGGTCATGGTGGACGTGTTTGGAAGCCGCCCGCAGATGGGGTATGGAGACATCCTTATGCTGGAGGGCGAACTTTCCGGGATGCCGGGTTTAAAAAATCCCGGATCTTTCGATTACGCCGGTTACATGGCGTTAAGGAATATATACGGGCTCGTCAGGGTTGGAAAAGACGACCTGATCCATATGGTAGGAGCGGGCGGAAATCCGTTATACCGCGGCGCGTACCTCATCAGGCACAGGATAAGACGCGCCATACGCGCCTTTTTCGGCCAGGAAGAGCGCGGCATACTGGAGGCTATTGTCACAGGCGACAGGACCGGCCTGTCGCGGACCGTTAGGGACCAGTTCGTCAAGACGGGAACGGTGCATATCCTTGCCATAAGCGGACTTCACGTAGGGTTAGTGGCGTTTTTATTCCTGGCCATATTCAAATTTTTTGGTATCCGAAGAAAGGCAAGGTACCTCCTCGTCATACCGATCCTCGCGTTGTATGTTGTGATATCGGGCTCGAACCCGCCTGTGATCAGGGCCAGCATGATGTTTGCGATAATCGCCCTCGGCTATGTATTCGGGCGCCAGGGCGAAGGCTTGAATTTATTGGGACTGGCCGCGGTCCTTATGCTTTCATTAAATCCGAAGGAACTGTTCGATCCCAGCTTCCAGCTGTCTTTCGTATCGGTAATGTCCATCATCCTGATAGCCCCAAGGCTCTTCGGATATCTCGTGCCAAAAAGGAAGGTTTCCGGAAAAGGCATTAGAGAGAAGGCAATGGCTTATGTTGCGGGGGCCTTTTGCGTATCCGTGGCGGCGTGTATCGGAACGGCGCCTCTGGTCGCTTATTATTTTAACATCGTTTCGTTCGTCGCTATATTCTCTAATATAGTTATCGTGCCGATACTCTTTCTTCTTACAACCTCCCTAATGGCGTTTCTCTTCATGCATGCGGTATCCGTTCAGCTGGCGCGCTGTTTCGTTCCCGTAATTTCTCGGATCGAGGCTCTCCTGGTAT
Source organism: uncultured Planctomycetia bacterium (assembly GCA_964590585.1). Taxonomy (GTDB): domain Bacteria; phylum Omnitrophota; class Gorgyraeia; order 2-01-FULL-45-10; family JAHFGN01; genus CAZPYQ01. The sequence continues at coordinate 1,238 of CAZPYQ010000148.1, forward strand.
TTGCGAACGGAGTCTTCCTGAAAATACCCTGTTCCTATGCGCGGGTGAGCGCCCCGCCGGTGATTCTCGCGGTCTTCTACTACGCCTTCTTGGCGCTTATATTCTATCCGGGAGTTTCAAAGCGTTTGCCGAAAAAAAGCACGGTTCTCTTTTTTGTCCTTATAGCGGCGAACATATACGTATGGACCGCTGCCCTGGTTCCCGGAAGCAGGGAGTTAAAAGCAACATTTCTTGACGTCGGCCACGGCGACGCGGCTTTTATCGAATTCCCAGACGGCGGCAACATGCTCATAGACGGCGGAAGCGGCGGCATCGAAGGCGGTTTCGACATGGGAAGTTTTGTAATCGGACCGTTTCTCTGGAATAAGGGCGTAAGATCGATAGATGCCGTAGTGATGACGCATCCCGACGAAGACCACATAGGCGGGCTTCTGTATGTACTGGAGAATTTCAAGGTGGGTTGCGTTATAGACAATGGTTTCGAAAGGGAGGCCGAGAACGATGTATATAAGAAATATTTAAATGTTATAACAAAAAAGTGCATAAGACGCATGCGCGTGACGGAAGGGGATACGATAACGGGGTTTGGCGGCGTAAAGATCTATGTTTTGAACCCACCCAAGGAGACTAGCGGGTTTAGTATGAACGATTTCTCTTTAGTCGTCAAGGTCGTATTCAAAGATACGAGTATAATCTTTTGCGCGGATATAGGCAGAGCCGCAATAAGAGAGATGGCAAAGTATGGTGAGATGTTAAAAACTGATATTGTAAAAGTTCCACACCATGGTGGGAATATAGGAGGAAAGGAGACGGCGTATCTTTTCCTAACGCTGATCCAGGCGCGTGATGCCATTATAAGTGTAGGGAAAAGGAAGCGGTATGGAGCCCCTTCAGATGAGATGCTGTATATTCTAACTTATTTAAAATCAAATATTTATGAAACAAGAAAAGATGGGGCCGTGAGTGTGGTAAGCGATGGCACATCTTACAAGATATCAGGTATGAAAAATACATAGTTTTAAAAAGCCAGTTTTAGCAGAAAAACAGACTTTTTTATATTTAACCTTGACATTTAATATATAAT
>CAZPYQ010000149.1:0-2319 GCA_964590585.1 uncultured Planctomycetia bacterium
ATTCGAAGCCGTCCCGGAGGCCGTCGCCTTCTACCGGACCGCCGAGAAGAGAAACGAGGAGATGCTGAAGAATACCATAGGCAGGATGCGCGAGAGAAGCGAGCATGTGGCGGCTCTCGTAACCGGCGGTTATCACTCGAAGGGGCTGGCGGAGATATTGAAGGAGAACAAGGCCTCATACATGGTGATACTGCCGAAATTCGACGAGAATGAAGAGAGGCCGTATGTGGCCATTCTTACCAATAAGAAGGAGCCGTATGAGGAACTTCTGGAATCCGGCCAGTACTTCCTGGCGACGTCCTCGTATTTCGCCTCAGGGCGGTTCGACCTTAAGACGGTTACGGCCTACATGCAGGAGGTAATCTTCGTGGCGATGGGCCAGGCGGCGTTGAGGGACGAAGATATCGAAGCGGCCAAAGGGAAATGGCTTGAGGCGTTTACCGACGCCCAGGATAGGCTTAAGGCGGGTGGCCTTGCAGACGGGGCCAATATGATAACGCCCGCGAGGTTAGGGGCCATCTTAAAAAATTTCGAATGTGAGAAGATATCGCCCAGCGCGGCCGTCATAAAGACGACCGATCAGAAGGGCAATGAGATATATCTCAAAGCCGTAACGGAAGGCGACAGGATAGGCCTCAAAGAGACGACCCAATCGGAGATAGACAGGTTCATGGTGGCAAGGAATACGCTCGCCGCGGGCGATCTGCGCGCCGGCCGCATCATGGATATCACCATAGAGAGACTCTCTACTTCCCAGGCGATAGAAGTGGTCGTAGAAAAGATAAGGAGCCTTAATGGCGGCATAGATGATTTCGAGAGGGCGTGCAACATATGCGGCGTTCGGGATGAATTGAGAGAAGAGATTAAAGGTGCCGTAATAGCGAAACTCGGCCCTGCCCCTGAAACTATAATGGCTGTAGAAGAGAAAGAGAAGCCGGTAAGGGCCTCGTCAGCCGGGAAGAAAGAACCTGTCCCGGCTCTTGAAGCGAAGGTTGCGGAAGTCATAGAAGAAAAGATTACAGAAAGACCCGGACAAAGTGTTTTACAAAAGTATCTCGTGCCTTCATTAATTGCCGTATCCGGTATAGGGGGGATAGCGTTATTGGCTGTCTCTCCTATGCTGGCTCTGTGTCTGGGGGGTATAGTGATAGCGGCGTTAATCCTCCTTAATTCTCCTTCCGCTAAGAAATGGGCGCCGGTAGCGGTTTTATTTTTATTGGTATTGACACACTCTCCGGCCCTGTCGCAGGCCATTTCCGAAGACGCACCTCAGCCTCCCGCGGCAGCGGGCGAGATAACAGCCGGAGGACGACGAGAAAAAATCAAGCACCGCATACAGGTGCCCCTCCCAACCGGCGGCGCGACTGTGAGCGAATCGGCTATCAGAGAAATGCTGGATAAGGAAGTCATCTCTGAATGGGAAGGCGATGTCATTCGCGCGAACGTTCATCCTAACGAGGAAGACGTTTATTACCGGCTCTTTCCTTTAGACGATAAGTTTGTGACAGGCTCAAAAAGCGATATGCGGAACACTCCGGAAAATCCCCTGTATCGCGTTGTCAGGATAGACGATTTCATGGACGCTAACTGGGACGCGATAAGAGAAGAGATAATAGTAAGAGCGAAAACCACTGGCCTGCCTTATGCCTACCTTAAGAGCAAGTTGGATAAGATAGACGCCGCTTTAGGCAACGAGGACGAGATCATATTAGAGGTAAAGGCCCTCTGGCTTCTCATGCAGTTTCATCCGGAGGCCTTTAATACGCTTCGCGACAGGGATGCCTCCGTAATCTTCGGAGACATTGACGGCGCGTATGTGTCGGGAGATAGGCTATTAAGAGGATTCGGAAAGCCGACAATATACGTCACAAGCGATGTTGAGTCTTACAATGACGAAGAAGAAGGCGCCAGGATTACCGTGCTTGCCGCGATACTCGCCTATGAATCGGAACAGGTAGAAAAACTGTCGAAAGGTTTTCTCGGATGGCTCGGGAGTTTAAGCCCGTCTAATATATTCAGGGAGATGGGTTATGATCTTAATAATACAAGGCCTGAAGCGGATAGAAGGGCCACACAGTTTATCACAAACCTCCTCAGAGTGGAGCCGGCCAGCGGCGAGGCCTTCAGTTTCCCAAAAGAGTGGATGTGGAATCAAAAAAGCGGGACAGCGGCCTTAATCGCGTGGTCCATTTTGCTGCTGGGGGGTTACGTCTTAGGCTGGTTAGGATGGAATAAGATACGAAAGCATTTAATTGAAACGCCGCGCCGTGGGACGCCTACGTCCAGACCGGGACGCCGCGCGTACTCGCAGGACAGGGA
>CAZPYQ010000150.1:0-2290 GCA_964590585.1 uncultured Planctomycetia bacterium
AATATATTCGCGGGAAGCGAGATAGTCGAGATGGGTATTCAGATAGAGAGAAACGGTTTCGCGTTCTACGATGCCCTTATAAAAAAGTCGAAAAACGCGAAGGCCTCTCAAGTCTTCGAGTTTCTGGCCAAGGAGGAAAAGGAGCACATAGCCGTCTTTGAGAAGATGCTAGGTTCCGTCCAGAAGTATGAGCCCCAGGAGGCGTATCCGGGCGAATATTTCGCGTACATGAGGGCGCTCGCCGGAGACTATGTCTTTACAAAAAAAGACCAGGGCGCGAAGGCGGCCATGGAGGCGAAAGGCGATAAAGAGGCGGTCATTCTCGGCATGGGTTTTGAGAAAGACTCCATCCTGTTCTACGAAGGCATGAAGAAGGCCGTGCCTCCGGCCGATACCGGTATACTGGACAAACTTATCGCCCAGGAGGAGAAGCATTTAAGCAAACTTTCGGAACTGAAAGGGAGATTATGAAAACGGTAACGGTCTACAGCACCCCGACGTGCCCTTACTGCGTAAGGCTGAAACAATTCCTTAAAGAGAAGAATGTGCTTTTCAAGGATGTCGATGTTTCCGCAGACACCGTGAAGGCCCAGGAGATGATAACAAGGTCGGGCCAGATGGGAGTCCCCGTCCTGGATATAGACGGCGAGATAATCATCGGATTCGACAAGGCGAGAATAGAAGAAAAACTTGAGAAAAAACCCTAAACTCGAAAATCTAAACTCTAAACAAGCCCAAAACCCTAAATTCAAAACACAAAACTCAGTGTTTTGAACATTTGAGTTTTAACTTTTGAATTTATTTAGGGTTTAGAATTTAGGATTTGGAATTTTCTATGGCCATTCTGGATGTAATCATTATAGGGGCGGGCCCTGCCGGGATAACCGCGGCCGTCTACGCCTCCAGGAAGAAGATGGACTGCCTCGTCATAACGAAGGATATAGGCGGGCAGGCGGCGTGGAGCGGCGATATAGAGAACTATACGGGTTACCAGTTCATCACGGGGCCCGAACTGGCGGCGAAGTTCGAAGAACACATGCGTAAATTCGGCATCCTTTTGAAGGAGGGCGAAGAGGCGTTAGAGCTAAAAAAAGACGGGAACCTGATACGCCTTAAGACGGACAAAGGCGCCTATGAAGCGAAGGCAGCGATAATAGCGTCTGGAAAGAAGTCTAAAGAACTGAATGTCCCCGGAGAGAAGGAGTTCAAGAATAAGGGCCTTACATACTGCGCGACCTGCGACGGCCCTCTCTTCGCCGGTAAGGATGTGGCCGTGATAGGAGGGGGCAATTCCGCGCTGGACGCCGCGCTTCAATTGGTAAGGATAGCCAAAAAAGTATATGTCATAAACATAACGCCGTCCCTGGGCGGCGACGCGGTGATGCGCGAGAAGGTGGAGAAGGACCCGGCCGTTACAATCCTTAATAACACACAGGTTAAGGCGGTATTGGGAGGCAGGGTGGTTAGCGCCGTCAGGATAGGAAGAGGCGCTGCCGAGGAAGAGCTCGCCGTACAGGGTATCTTTGTCGAGATAGGGCTCATACCCAATTCAGGCTTCGCCGGGACGGTCGCAAAGAACGAATTCGGGGAGATAAAGGTAAACTGCCATAACGAGACGAGTGTTACCGGGATATTCGCCGCGGGGGACGTGACCGACGTGCCGGAGAAGCAGATAATAATAGCCGCGGGGGAAGGCTCAAAGGCCTTACTCAGCGCCTTCAGGTTCCTCGGACGTAGGGAGGATTGACTTAAGCGCAGGGGAGGTTTAAACCTCCCCTGCGGCTTTAAAAAGAGATGAAATATATGAGCAGAGAGGCGATGTGTTACAAAAAGGAAGACGGCAAGTCGGCCTCCTGTTTCTTGTGCAGCCATCGTTGCCGGATACCGGACGGCGGGTCCGGCATATGCGCCGTGAGAGAGAACAAGGGCGGTGTCTTGTATACGAACGTCTATGGCAAGGCGATCGCGGCGCACGTCGACCCGATAGAGAAGAAGCCCATCTTTCATATGTTGCCCGGCACCCGTTCCTTCTCCTTCGCCACGGTCGGATGTAATTTCCACTGCGGTTTCTGCCAGAACTGGCAGATATCGCAATTTAAGGAAGCCAGGGACGCCGCGCTGGAAGCCGCCGAGATGTCTCCGGAGGAGATCGTCGGCCAGGCGGAAAGGCACGGCTGTAAGAGCGTCTCTTATACCTATACGGAGCCGACCATATTCTTCGAATACGCATACGATACCGCCCGCCTGGCAAGCGGCAGGGGATTAAAAAATATATTCGTGACCAATGGCT
>CAZPYQ010000151.1:0-2249 GCA_964590585.1 uncultured Planctomycetia bacterium
ATGATATACTTAAAAATGAAGAGGGATTCAGTTATTTTTTTGCTTACTTATTAAAATATTTTTTAAAGTATCACAATAATCCCTGTTTGGTGTCTTATGAAACTTTTGGCGAAAATAACAATATGGCTATTGGCATTAGTCCTGATGCCGCTTCCCGATGCCGGCTCTTCGGCAGCGATGCGCCCAGAGGTATCTTTTCGAAAGGTCGGCCTGGCTTCCTGGTATTCGGAGTTTTCGCCCGGCATAAGAGACACGACCGCGAACATGGAGCGCTTTGACGATTCCGGGCTAACCTGCGCCATGTGGGACATAGATTTCAACTCCATAGTGAAGGTGACAAATCTGGAAAACGGCAAGAGCATATACGTCCGCGTGAACGACAGGGGACCCGCGAAACGATTGGTCGAGAAAGGGCGGATAATCGATCTGACGATGGGAGCCTTTAGCCGGATAGCTGATCTTGAGAAGGGTTTAGCGAGGGTTAAGGTTGAGATCGTTTTATAAAATTATCAAGGAAGGCCACATCCTCCTGTTTTATCTCCTTAAAGAATACGCCCAGCCTGTAATGCCCCACGGATTTCATGACGCACGACCTGACGCTCCCTGTGACCATGATTGGTCCGCGCCGTTCATGCTTAAACTTTTCGGTAAATAGCGTTGAGTCTATTTCCAGCCTTATCATGGTATTTGGGGGTATGAGGTACGGCGAATCAAGGCCGCAGCCTTGCGCGTTTATATCTATGAGCACCCCTTTAACAGAGGCCTCCGGCACCCCAAGCTTTACCCCTCCTGCCATAGGTTCATCTACAGAAAAGCGGACATTCGCCGTTATCGGATATCTCTTTCCGGACCTGGTTTCAAAAGGCACTGCCTGCTTCCTTCCTCGTTTATTTATCGGCCGCAGGACGCGCTTATGCGTGTCGCGCGGTGTCGTTTGTTCAAAGTATATAGCAATACTTTGCAGTTGTCAATTTTTTATTGGAATAAATCCTTTTCCGCCGTATAATATGAGAAACGGGAGGTATAGACATGAGAAGAAAGAAGGTTCTTTTTGTAGCGCTGATTTGCCTGGGTTTAGGCGCAATCGGCGTAGTGGCCGGTTACAACGGCCTTGTAAGGGCCAATGAAGCCGTCAATGAGGCATGGTCTCAGGTCCAGAACGTATATCAGAGAAGGCTCGACCTGATACCGAACCTGGTTGAGACCGTAAAAGGTTACGCCGAGCACGAGAAGTCGACTTTCCAGGCGGTTACAGAGGCAAGGGCAAAGGTATCCCGGATAACCCAAAACGTATCCGCTAAGACGCTGAACGACCCGGCTTCGTTCCAGAAATTCCAGGAAGCGCAGGAGGCCATGGGCGGCGCGCTCGGGAGGCTTTTGCTTGTAGCCGAGAGATACCCGGATCTAAAGGCGAATGAAAATTTTCTCACCCTGCAGTCTCAACTCGAAGGTACCGAAAACAGGATAGCGGTGGAGAGGCGCAGGTTCAACGAGATCGTCCGCGCGTATAACACCAGGATAAAGCAGTTCCCGCTAAATATGCTCTCCGGCGCTTTCGGTTTCGCCCCAAAGGCATATTTTGAGGCGGTAAAAGGCGCCGAGAACGTGCCGGCAGTAAAATTCTAACCTGCCCCCCCAGATGAGACCGGCGGCGGCGCTTATTCTTCTATCTTTTGTCCTTTCCGCCCAGGCTGCGGCGCTGGACATCCCTGCCAGGGCGCAAAATCATGTCAACGATTACGCCTCGCTTCTCGCCCCGGATACGCGTTCCGCGTTAGAGAAGACCCTTTCGGACTACGAATCCCGAGGTTCAGGGCAGATAGTCGTGGCCATCTTCGAAAGCCTGGAAGGCGAAAACCTGGAGGATTTTTCCATAAGGCTGGCCGAGAAGTGGCGAATCGGCTTTAAGGATAAAGACAACGGCGCGATACTCCTTGTCTTCAGGGATGAAAAAAAGATACGCATAGAGGTCGGGTACGGGTTTGAGGGCGTCCTGCCGGATGCTACCTGCTTTGCGATAATCCGTAACGAGATAGTGCCGTATTTTAAAAACGGCGATTACGACGGCGGTATATCGAAAGGCGTGGCCGCCATAATAAAGGCTACCGCAGGAGAATACGCGCCGCCTCAAGACGCGGAGGATAGAGACCTTGTTTTAAATATCGTCTTTCTTATTATCGTAATGCTCTTTATGTTCGGCATAAACCATATAAGACGCAAAAATAACGGTTCTTACTGGGGGGCATCAT
>CAZPYQ010000152.1:0-2248 GCA_964590585.1 uncultured Planctomycetia bacterium
GCCTAGGATCTGCTAACATGTATAAGGAGCGTTTCTACAGGAACTGGGTCAGGCCCGAAGGCCTCGCCACTTTCGAAGTGGTCGAGAGGGAGACGGACCTTTTTATATCCTGCGATAAGGATTTAAGTGGACAGGCGCGCGCGTTTGTTTTAAACTATAGAAAAGATATAGAGGATCACATAAAGGCGTGTCCCGGATTTTATAGTTCTTTGAAGCCCCTGGCCGTGGAAGAGGCTATGCCTAAGATAGTGAAGGCGATGGCGGAGGCCTCCGGAAAGGCGTCCGTCGGTCCTATGGCGGCGGTGGCCGGGGCGATGGCCGAATTCGTCGGGAGGGACCTTCTGGGCCTCTCCGGAAACGTCATAGTGGAGAACGGCGGGGATATATTTATAAGGAATGCAAAGAAGACGATAGTGGGCGTCTTTGCCGGGGTATCGCCGCTTTCCGGGAAATTGGCCATAGAGGTCGACTCCGGCGAAGCCGGGATAGGGGTTTGCACATCCAGCGGCACCGTCGGTCACTCTTTGAACTTCGGCGGGGCGGATGCGGCGCTTGTAATCTCGGATTCGGCCGCCCTTGCGGACGCTACGGCCACAGCGGCGGGCAATATCGTACAGACGGAAGATGACATAGAAAAGGGCATAAATCTCGCCAGGTCCGTCGAGGGCGTCAAGGGGGCCCTTATAATAGTTAAAGACAGGATGGGCAGCTGGGGAGAAGTGATGCTCGTGTAAAGATGACGGAGGCAAGATGGTATCCAAACGAATAGTTCTGACCTTTCCGCATAATATGGTGGACAAGCCGATAGTCTATAAGCTCGTTAAAGACTACGACCTTGTATTCAACATCCTGCAGGCAAAGATAACCCCGAAGGAAGAGGGGCTCCTGGTGCTTGAACTTACGGGGACGAAGGAGCACTACGTCGAAGGCATAAAATACATAAAATCTCTCGGGGTAAAGATGCAGCCTTTAAGCCAGGACGTGACCCGCGACGACGCAAGGTGCACGCATTGCGGGGCGTGCGTCACCGTATGTCCCACATCGGCGCTCTACATAGACAAGAAGACGATGAAGGTCATATTTGATTCGGAAAAGTGCATCGCCTGCGAACTTTGCGTCAGGGCCTGCCCTCCCAGAGCTATGGTGGTGAAATTCTAGAGAGACGATATTTATTGACAGCCATAGCCTCATAGAATAAAATAGCAATACTTCGTCAGATTTTCATTCTACCTATATTATATGAGCATAATATACAGTATAAAAAGACACAATTTGTTAGACCTTTTAGAAAGGTTGTCCTTAAAGGCCAGGGTCTATGTCCCTTACAAGAAGGGCGAGACGCTTTCGCTCGGCCCCTTCGACGCCGCCAGGAAGGATTCCATAGAACTGGGAGAAGTACGCTCATCCCAGCCGATAAAGACTTTCTTAAGTTCCCCGCGCAAGATGGTGGTTTCAGGACCAACGGATGCCGAAGATAAGAAGGTGGTCGTCGCCGGCATAAAGGCATGCGACCTGGCGAGCCTTAAATTGCAGGATTTCGTTTTTAAAGAAGGCGACCACGAAGACCCTTTTTATTCCAGAAACAGGGAGAACCTTACCATAATATCCTGCGACTGCACGTCCGCCAGGGAGACATGTTTTTGCATGGCCATGGCCGGCAGGCCTTATCCGGAGAAAGGGTTCGATCTCAACCTCTCTCCCGTGGGGGAGGATTATCTGGTAGAGGTCGCGGGCAGCAAGGGCCGGGCGATAATCGACGAATTCAGGACGTTCTTCACCGACACCGAAGATAAAGACATCTCCGCCAGGGATGAGGCCCGCGGGAAGGTCTCTGCCATGGTCGATGCTTTCATAAAGGCGAGGGGTACTCCCGCGACAAACGACCTCAAGGAAGCGGTGGCGAAGAACTATGCCTCCCGGATCTGGAAGGATTTTTATTCGACATGCGTCGAATGCGGCGCATGCAACCTGGTCTGTCCCACGTGCCACTGTTTTTTGCTGTTTGACGAGACGGGCAAAAAAGGTCCCGCAAGGTTCATGGAGTGGGACGCGTGTCTGTATGGCAGGTTCGCGCGAGTGGCGGGGGGCGCCAACCCCAGGAAGCACCTATGGGAACGCCTGAGGAACAGGTTCGAGAAGAAGTTCGATTTCTTCCCCAGGGTTTTGGATACGTACGCGTGCACCGGATGCGGCAGGTGCATCGAGGCGTGCCCGGGAGACATAGATATAAGGGAGGTGCTTAAAGGCT
>CAZPYQ010000153.1:0-2154 GCA_964590585.1 uncultured Planctomycetia bacterium
ATAAAGGTCAGCCCCCATCCCGGCGACGTCTCCCACGTTATCACCCACGTTATCCGCTATGACAGCGGGGTTCCTGGGATCGTCTTCCGGTATTCCGGCCTCGACCTTTCCCACGAGGTCGGCCCCGACATCCGCCGCCTTCGTAAATATACCTCCGCCGACCCTCGCGAACAGCGCCTGTGAGCTTGCGCCCATGCCGAAGCAGAGCATGGTGGAGGTAATGATCCCTATCTTATCCATGCCCGCCGGCACAGGATGAGAAGAATAGTACCAATCTAAGAGATAATACCACAGAGAGAGGTCCAGAAGGCCCAAACCCACGACGGTAAGCCCCATTACGGCGCCCGAGGAGAAGGCCACCTGAAGGCCGCTATTTAAGCTTTTTCTTGCCGCGTTAGCCGTCCTCGCGCTCGCTTTGGTCGCGATGGTCATCCCTATGTAGCCGGAGAGCCCGGAGAAGAAGCCTCCTGTCAGGAAGGCGAACGGCACAAATATCGAGAGATACCCTTTGGACGCCATCACCAGCAATATGACAAACATTACGCTGAAGAATAGCACTACACCCGCATACTGCCTCTTGAGGTAGGCGAGCGACCCTTCCCTTACCGCCTGGGCGATAGCGCGCATCTCGGACGTGCCCTCGTCCGTCTTCATGATCCTCCAGGAAAGATAAATCGCAAACAAAAGCGCCAGAATAGACCCCGCTGGCGCAAGGGTTAATAAACTAAACATCTTGCTCTCCTTCCTTCAAATTTGCGTGCAAATTTGATACTGAGGCAGCGTTAAGAGATGCGAGCGATTAGCGAGCATCTTAGCTGCCGAAGCACCTTTACTCTAGAGTGAAAGTCTGGTTACGTTCCGAGCCTACCGATATAAGGGCTATCCTGGCCTTCACCAGCATTGAAAGCCTTTTAAGGTAATCTTTTGCCTTTTTTGGAAGCTTCCCGTAACGGGTCACTTTCGTAGTATCCGATTTCCACCCGGGCAGTTCTTCATATAACGGAGCGCAGTTCATAAGAGCGTCGAGACTGGACGGAAACTCTTTATATACCTTGCCCTTGTATCTATATGCGGTGCATATCTTTATCTTATCCAGGTCATCCAGGACATCCAGTTTCGTCACCACTATCTCGTCTATGCCGTTTATCATTACGGAGTGCCTGACTATTAAAGCATCAAACCATCCACAGCGCCTGGGCCTGCCCGTGGTGGCCCCGAATTCCCGCCCCTTTTCTCTAATCTTCTTCATGAGCCCCTCCGGGAACTCCGTAGGAAAGGGCCCTTCTCCGACCCTCGTCGTATACGCCTTTACGACGCCCACGACCTTGTCTATCTTTGTCGGGCCGACGCCCGTGCCGGTACACGCGCCGCCGGAAGTCGTATTATTCGACGTGACAAAAGGATATGTCCCGTGGTCCACGTCCAGAAGGGCGCCCTGCGCGCCCTCGAAGAGCATCCGCTTCCCGGCCGCTACGGCCTCGTTCAGGACCCTGGCGGTATCAGAGATATATCTTTTCATCTTCGCGCCGTAGCCGAGGTATTCTTTAAGGAGCCTGTTGTAGTCATAACCGGGATCGTTATATATTTTGGTCAATATGGCGTTCTTCTCGTCCAGGGCGGCCTTCAACTTTTCTCTTAGCACGCTTTCGTCCAAAAGGTCTATCATCCTTATGCCGGACCTGGCCACCTTGTCGGCGTATGACGGGCCTATGCCCCTTTTTGTCGTCCCGAGCCTGTTGGTCTTTTTCAGTTCCCTAAGTTCGTCGAGGCGCTTATGATAAGGAAATATCACATGCGCCTTGTCGCTTATCATGAGCCGCGAGGCCACCCGTATCCCCTTCTTCCTCAAGGTGTCTATCTCTGCGAGCAGCGCCTTCGGGTCCACGACGACGCCGTTTGCTATTACGCATATCTTCCTCTTGTGGAGTATGCCGGACGGTATGAGATGGAGGATAAATTCATCTTTGCCTATAACGACCGTGTGGCCGGCATTGTTTCCGCCCTGAAAGCGCACTATGTAGTCCGCCTTCGGGGACAGGAGGTCTATGACCTTGCCCTTGCCTTCGTCTCCCCACTGAGCCCCTACCAGGACGATATTAGGCATATTTATCTCCCCTGCCTGTTAGGCGCGGGAGGAGGGGTATATACGCGCGG
>CAZPYQ010000154.1:0-2134 GCA_964590585.1 uncultured Planctomycetia bacterium
TACCCGGTGTAACGATAAAGGTGGTAAACGGGAAGGGCCGGGAATGCGGCACAGGCGAGGAAGGTGAGATAATAGCGCAAGGCAAGGGCGTCATGCTCGGATATTGGAAGAAGAGGAAGGAGACCGCCAAGGCTTTGAATGGCGGATGGCTCCATACGGGCGACCTCGCCTTTAAAGATAAGGATGGGGACCTTTTTATAACGGGCCGAAAAAACGAAGTTTTAAAGATTTACGGTCACAGGGTCAATCCGCGCAAGATTGTACAGGCGGCCATGGAAGAGAAGGGCCTCTGGGAGGCCGCGGCCATCGGCATGCCGGATACCGTTTCAGGGAAGAGGATAAAATTATTTATCTCGTTAAGACCAGGAAAGAAGATAGGGGCTTCAAATATTATGGCGGCCCTTAAGAAGCGCCTGCCCGTCTATATGGTCCCCTCGAAAATCGTGATATTAGATTCATTACCGCACACCTCCTCCGGCAAAATCGATACCCGCAAACTCGCCTTAAAATAATTCCAACCGTAGGTATTTTTAGGCCAGCCGCAAATCGTCAAGTTTAAAAAAATCTCCTTAAAAAATCTTCCGCTATTTTTGCGTTATTGAATTAACGCAACCCCTTTATTTTTCGCAAGTTAGCCAAATTTTTAAACACTTAACAATATAGGTTAAGTATTAAAAAAGCCGGATTCACGCTATTGACTATCTATAAAAGTAGTGTATATTTATATGGTTTACTAGAAAGGGAGGAAAATCCAATGAAAGCTTGGCGAACTTTAAGTGAAGAAAATCGATCCGTAAGGGATGAGATTGAAAGGGCAAAAAAGTCCCTGATAATGGACTGGCAGAGCCCGAGAAACAAGAAGTGGATCCGCACAGTCGCTATTGTATTAGTAGTTGCATTTATTAACCAGGATATAGTCTGGGCTCAAGGGGGAGAGCCGGTCTGGTTCGAGCACAAACCGGACGTCGGGCTCACCCATAAGCAAAGTGCCGATATAAGCGGCATTTCTATCCCCAAAGACATCGCCGTTACCAAAGAGGTGAGCACTCTCGGTAGCGGCGATGTTATTATAAACATCCAGGACGCGCACGCGTCGCTCTCCGCGCAGGAATCCATCACAAAAATACTCGACTCTCTCGTTACCAACTATGACCTCAAACTTGTCGCAATCGAAGGCTCCACGGGGTATGTCGACACTTCGCTTTTAAGGACATTTCCGGACGAGGCGGTCAGGAAGGATACGGCCCAGTATCTCATGGAAAAGGGCAAACTATCCGCGGGTGAATTTTTCAGCATAACCTCCGAGAAGGAGGTCGCCCTTTACGGCATAGACGATAAAGAGTTATACAGCCGGAACGTCGAACAGTTCAAGAGATTGTACGAGATAAACGCTGTTACCGGGCGCGATATCGCCTCACTTAAAAAAGCGCTTAAGACGCTCGGAGAGGCCGTATACCCGTCCGAGGCGAAGGAACTGGAAAAGAACTCCGCCTTTATCAACGACTCGAAGGTACCGTTCGCCGAGAGGTGGAACCACATAACCACCCTGGCGCTCAAGTTCGACTTAAAGCCCGCCTCGTACGCCAATATCTCGAAACTGGCAGAGGCGATGAGGCTGGAGAAGGGGATAGACTTCGCGAAGGCCAATAAAGAGCGCGATAGCCTCATAGACGAACTGACCAAGACGCTGCCGAAGGGCGAACTGGAAGAACTGGTACTTAAAAGCCTCGCCTTCAAGTCCAATAAGATATCCCAGGGCGAATTTTACACGTATCTGGCCGGAAAGGCGGCCAGGATAAATATAGGCGCCGAACCGTACGCCAACCTCATAAACTACACCGCCTACATAAAATTCTACGAATCCATAGACTTGGTCGAGGTCTTCGAGGAACTTAAGTCCTTTGAGGACGCGATAAGGGAGAAGATATTTAAGACCGCGGACCAGAAGGCGCTATACAGATTTTACAGGGCCATAGACCTCATAGACGGCCTCTTCGGCGTGAAACTCACCAATCGTGATTTCGCTTCACTGCAGGACGCGCTGAAGGGTGTGACGCCTGAAGGCGCGGCGAAGCTTTTGAGGGAGATGTCGCTAAAATACGCTGTCACCATTGACGGCGGCTATGACCTGGGC
>CAZPYQ010000155.1:0-2021 GCA_964590585.1 uncultured Planctomycetia bacterium
TATAAAAGGTTTATTATCAATGCCAAAATCTTAAGCCATCTTCGCTACGAATAGCGTCATATCATCATGCTGGTCCGTGCCTCTTTCGAACTTCCTGGCGTCCTCGCGTATCACGGCCAAGAGGTCCGCCGCGCTTAAAGCGCGGTTATTCCGGGCTAATTCGCAGAGCCTCTCGGCGCCATACATTCTCTTATGCGAGTCGGTTGCCTCGGTAACCCCGTCCGTATAGAGTATGATTATATCGCCTTTTTCCAGATCGGCCCGGCCCTCGGAAAAATTACCTTCGGCAAGCCCGAGAGGCATGCCCTCCTTTGTATCCAGAAATTCCGTTTTTCCGGTCGAAGATTTTACCAGTACGGCCGGCATATGGCCGCCGCTTGCGAAGCTCACCTTCCTCTTCGCGGGATCCAGGATGATATAGAAGACGGTCACGAAAAGGTTGCTTGAGGACTCAATGACGAGTTTATTATTAAGGCTTGCCAACACCCCCGACGGGTCGGCCTGCGTCTTGGCGAACAATCTGAATTCGCCTATCACCTTTGCCATGAAGAGGCTGGCCGGGATGCCCTTGCCGGATACGTCTCCTATCATTATCCCGACTTTGCCCTGGCCCACGTCCACAAAATCATAGAGGTCGCCTCCGACCTGGCGGGCCGTGAACATCCTGGCCGCCAGTTCAACCCCCTCCAGTTCGGGGAGGCCCTTGGGCAGGAAACTCTCCTGTATCGCCCTGGCTATATCGAGTTCTTTCTCCAAAAGCTGCCTCTTTTGCCTCTCCGCTATGTATTTATAAAAAGTGAGGACAAGATACAGTACCGTGGCCACGACGAGCGGATAGAAGAGGTCTATCCATAACCCGTAGAAACTGAATAGCGACACCGCGGAGGCTGAAAATACCGCCAGCGTTATCAATAAGAAATAGAGGCCCGTGACCGGCCGGGTCTTCAAGGTGAAGGCGGCGATGATGACGCCTAACATCAAGAGGATTGATATATTCGCGCCGCGCGAGACGCGGGATATGAAGGAGTTATTAAGAACGCCGTTGAAAAGCTCCGCGTGGACGCCCATGCCGGGATATAATATCTCCCATGGGTTAGGATGTATGTCCGTCCCTCCGGTCGCCGTCAGTCCTATTACGCACACCTTATCCTTAAATACATCGAGATCCAGTATCGGCTTTTGTCCCGTCACCCCTGACAGATACGATTGCAATATATCCACGAAAGAGTAATGCCTGAAGGGCTTCCCCCACCTGCCGGAGAAATTTATTATCATGCATGAGTTTTCGTCAAGCGGGATCTTTGCCTTGTCTCCCAAAAGTAGGAACCTGCCCGGAAGAAGCTTTATATCTTCCTGTCTTACCCCAAGATAATCAGACGCCGTAAGAAAAGAGAGATACGGATAGAGTTTCCCGTTATACTCTATATAGAGAGGGACCCTCCTGTATTTACCGTCGATATCGGGCACTATATTTATATGGCCTGCGCCCTTGGCCGCCAGCTTCAACGCGGGAAGGAGGCTCGCCGACACCCCCCTGGCTGATACGACCCTTGACCTCGCCCCTTCTTCGTCAATATAAAAGACCATGGGGAGGTAGATATTTCCCGCTTCCTTTATGGATTTCTCCAGCTGGGCGTCGTGCGCGCTCTCATCGGCAAAAATTATATCGAAGATAACGGCCTTGGCCCCGGCCGAAGAGAGGGCCTTTACCATCATGGCGTAATAACTCCTGGCCAAGGGCCACTGGCCAAGCTTCTCTACGGTGTCATCCCCGATCTCGACCAGCGCTATCTCACCCGTCGTCTTCTGCTGTCCCCTTAATACAAAGCGCCTGTCCAAAAGTTCCAGTTCATAATTGTCCAGGCACCTGGAGTAAGAGCACACCAAGAGTATAGACGCGATAGAAACTATGAGGAGAGGTTTTAATCCTTTGGCGAGATTATCTTTTAGATTACTCATTTAGAATGGCCGGAAGGCCTGATGACTTCAATCTTTGCCTTTCATCAGCAATTTCCAGGGGC
>CAZPYQ010000156.1:0-2021 GCA_964590585.1 uncultured Planctomycetia bacterium
ATACATCCGACGCCAAGCTCATATACAAGGATGACCCGGCTACCGGCAACGGCCATCTCGTCGCGGTCAATTCCAACAGCCGCCTCTTCATGTTCGATACCACAATAAAGATCCCCTCTTATATAAACGTGAATATCGCGGATGACCCGGAAGCGCTCGATTATATAGACTTAGTCGACGGCGAGATGACCGATTACATGAGGCTGAAACTTTTAAAGGAGTATGGGGTTATAAAAGAGGAGCCGGTACCAAACGCGCTCGTTCCGGGCAACAGAAACTGGCAGGCCCAGACCTATGCGAATACAGTGGGGATATCGAGCGTATCTACGGGTAGCGACATGATAGTGATGCAGGCCGATATAAATAATGCTTATGGCCACAGCCAGGGAGAGGCGTTCCTTGATCTGACGATCGACAATGTCGGCCATACCATATCCGCCCCTTATAATTTTAACGATAAAACAATGAGCTTTTATGTGAAACTTCAGGACGGAACGCTTCCTCAGGGAGGGAGCCTCGTGGTGCAGGCGTTTGCCAAGGACTCAAGCTGGCGTTCGGAATATTCCACGCAGGTCACCATAACCGAGGCCGGCACGTGGTTCAAGGTGGATCTCGACATATCCGCCCTAACGCCTATGTTCGGGCTTAAGGACGCGTCTTTTAATCCCTCTCAAATACGGCTTATCGGCTTAAGGATAGTCTCCACAGCGGCCAACTTCACTTATAACGGACAGATTTACGTAAAAGACGCGAATCATCAGTCGATACCCGCGGGCGAGAAGGTCATCGACTTCCCGTTCTTCGTCGACAAAAACTCGATAAGGTCGTATGTGGGAGCCATCCCGGCCGATCAGGTCACAGGCAACCCCAACTATATAAGTTGGACCGATATACCTACGCTATTCCTGCCCGGCAGCAATAACGGCGATAACGGCCAGATAGACCTCGACAGGGGGACTTGGAGAGCCCAGAATTACCTGTATTCTTTAGGCGTAGAGACGGTCACAAGGGATGACGCAAATGACCGGTGGGTGCTGGGCCTTGATCTCGCGGCAGGCAGCCAGACTAAAAACGACGGCGAGATGTATGTGGACCTAAGATATGATATACCGGGCTATACATGGAGCGGCCCTATCGATTTAACAGGGAAGACCCTCACCTTTAAAGTAAAAGCGCCGGCGGGGTTCCTGGCCGCTTCGAATAGCGCGAATAACCCCATGTGGGCACAGGTATTTGTCAAAGACGAAAACTATGACTACCAGTACGGCAGATACGTCAGCATCACGCAGGAAGGGCAGTGGATCACGGTTACGCTTACCCCGCAGGTGGGCGAGATAGAAGAGGGCAACTCAAGGACCTCGGCCGCTTTTGACCCGACCAGGATAGTGAATATAGGATTAAAGATATCCTGTAATAAAGACTCCGTATCGGCGTATCAGGGCGATTTCTATGTCCAGAACGCTACGCCGATCGATGTGCTGAACCAGACAGCGGGCGTGTATCTCATGGATATAAACGCCCTTAAGAATTATGCCGCTTCCAGAAATTTAAACCTCACCTACGAGGAAAATTTAGGCCTCCAGATAAGGCTGGCCAAACAGAGCCTGCCCGCATACTTCAAGGATTCAAGCTTCGATATGGCCACGGAATACTATCCCGACGGCTCCGTGAAGAGCGTTTTGAAAGGGAACTCCAGGGTAGAGTATTACAATACGAGCGGGAAACTTATAAAGATTACCGATAAGAACGATGGGACCCTGGTCGAATATAAATATGACTCGAACGGCGATTTGACGGAGATAGATTATTCGGGGACCAGAGACGCTATCAGGAAGAGCATGGATGACGCCCGGGTGCAGGCCGAACAGGCGGCGGCCACGACGATAATGCAGATAGCCGAGGCAAAAGGCTACGCCATCCAGTACGTAGACAGCACCATTAAGCCTGCCCTTAACGAGGCCTACAGCACCAAGGCCCAATTGCAGAACATGTGGAACAGTTGGAACAGCAGGGAATATAGC
>CAZPYQ010000157.1:0-1958 GCA_964590585.1 uncultured Planctomycetia bacterium
GTTTATTCCAAAGAGCTCCTGCGTCTTCTTCCTTATATCCGGGTTATCCCTTAACCCCCCGAGATACAGCCCCTTAAGGACGTCGTGGTAATTGACCTGCCTGGTTTTAAGGAACGGTATGCCCAGGAGGGGTTGGCCCCTTTTCGTGACTAACCTGTCCCTTGGATCGTCCGCCAGGGCGCAGTTCACGTAATCCTCTATCTCGTCGATGAGTTCCTGCCTTAAGTTCTTGACGTTTTTAGGATTCCTGCCCAAGGCCCGGACTATATCGTCTATGGTCGTATTGACGTAGAACCTTTTATTGAAACTTCCCGCGCCATTGTGGGCCCTGCCCTCCATCGACTGCATGAAGAGAACCTCTTCTATCTTCGGAGTCGTAAGGAGCCGTTCGGTTGCCTTTAATCTCGTGAAGTCCTGCAGTATGAGTTCCTTTGGCGCGACCTTCTTCGACATATGGTTATGAATTATATCATAATAATCTTATAGCGCAAGAAGATTCTACGAAAAAACCGTTCCTTTTTCTATCCTGTGACCGCGCAGGAAGGCGTCCGCATCCAATATTTTCCTGCCCTCAAGCTGTAGATGGGTGATTATCAGGTGGCCGCACCCCGTTTTAACCAGTATACCTTTATTTTTTATCGTATCGACCACCTCGCCGGGAGAAGTGTCATCGCCAAACGACACCGCGCACTTTCCCGGCGGTAACGTCCCGAATATTTTTAAGGTCCTGCCCTTATAACGCGTGTAGGCGCCCGGCCAGGGGATGAGCCCGCGGACGCGGTCATGTATACTGGCCGCGCCGGCCCTCCAGTCTATCAGGCCGTCTTCCTTTTTCAGCTTCGGCGCGTATGTGACGCCTCTTTCATCCTGCTTCGCGAAGCCGGCGGTATTGCCTTCTATGGCGGCCAGGGATTCGAGTATGAGCTCGGCGCCCAGATCGGATATCTTCTCGCTCATAGTGAGAGAAGTATCGTCTTCGGCTATCTCTATATCCCGATTAAGGATTATGTCGCCCGCGTCCATTATTTCATTCATCCTTATGACCGTTGCGCCGGTCGCCGAGTCGCCTTTTATAACGGCCCAGTTGATAGGAGCGGCCCCCCTATATTTAGGTAAGATAGAGCCGTGGAGGTTTATAGAATAAAGCCGCGGCACTGCCAGGACGGCCTTCTTAAGGATCTGGCCGAACGATATGACTACGAAGAGGTCGGCCTTAAAGCCCTTCAGGTATTGGACGGATTCACGGCACGATACGTCTTCCGGCTGGTATACCGGTATACCGCGCGAGGAGGCAAGGACCTTTGTCGGCGGGGGCGAAACCCTTAAGTTCCTGCCTTTCTTCCTGTCTGGCTGCGTTACCAGGGCCAGGACCCTGTGGCTGGAGCCCAGGAGCGCTTTAAGCGAAGGTATCGCGAACTCCGAGGAACCGAAAAATATTATATTCATACCCTATCCTCTATTATAAAATTACACAAGTTATAGATTTTGCGGGTCCTGCCGCTTTGTCCAGACCTTGCGGTCCTCCGCGCTTCATGGCAAGGCCGAAAAATTTATTACACAACAAAGAACACAAAGTTTGCTACATCGAGAGCGGGTCGACGTCAACCGCTACGAGGACGCCGTGAGGCTTCCGAAATGACCCCAGGGCCTTCTTCATTATATCACAAAGCCCTTTCCGGTCATGACCTTTAAGCAGTATGTTCCACCTGTAATAGCCGCGCACCCTCAAGACGGGCGCAGGAGCGGGCCCTGTCAATTTTATCTCTTTGCCCGAGGCAGCCCTGATAACGGATGCCAGATCGGAGGCGGATTTTGAAGCAAGAGCCTCGTTTCTGGCGCGCACCGTGACCTTTACCAGATTTACAAACGGCGGAAACGAAAGCTCTTTTCTGGCTATTATCTCCTCTTCGTAGAACTTGTCATAATCGTGCCTGGACGCCGCGAGCACGGCGTAATGC
>CAZPYQ010000158.1:0-1917 GCA_964590585.1 uncultured Planctomycetia bacterium
TAAATTTAAAGCCAATAATAATATATATGGAAGATAACATAAACGCGCTTATAAAAGAACGCCTCGCGAAGCTCGAGACCATGCGCAAGAAAGGCATCGAGCCATACGGCGAGAGGTATGATATCTCCAATTCCATCAAGGAGTTAAGAGATGCTTTTTCCGAGGGCAAGGCCGTCCGCATAGCTGGCCGGATCATGGCCATGCGCGAGCACGGTAGAAGCGCCTTCTATGATATCAAAGATTCCTCGGGCAGGATGCAGGCGTATCTTAAAGAAGATATTATAGGCAAAGAGGCGTACGAATCCTTAAAGGACCTGGATATAGGCGACATAGTGGCCGTCGAAGGCGAACTCTTCAAGACGCGGACAGGCGAGCCGACGATCAAGACGGCGGTCTTAAAGATACTCTCCAAGTCCTTAAGGCCGCTGCCGGAGAAGTGGCACGGCTTGAAGGACGTCGAGACGCGTTACCGGCAGAGGTATGTTGACCTATTGGCGAACGATGAGGTGAAAAGGGTCTTCACGGCGCGTTCAAAGGCCATATCGGAGATAAGAAGATTTCTGGACGAGAGGGGATATCTTGAGGTCGAGACTCCGATGATGCAGTCTATGCCGGGCGGCGCAACCGGCAAACCGTTCAAGACGCACCATGAGGCGCTCGGAATAGACCTCTTTTTAAGGATAGCGCCGGAGCTCTATTTAAAGAAGCTTCTGGTAGGCGGGTTCGAGAAGGTCTACGAGATAAACAGGAACTTCAGGAACGAAGGCATCTCCATAAGGCACAATCCCGAGTTCACGATGCTCGAGGTATATACGGCCTACTCCGATTTCGAAGGGGTCATGGCGCTCACGCGGGAACTGATAACATATGTCGCCGAGAAGGTCCTTGGGAAGAGGACCCTGGAATATCAGGGCAGGTCCATAGACCTCTCCAAATGGGAGCGGGTCTCGTTCGCCGAACTTGTAAAAGAGAATTACGACATAGATCCTGAAGACGACCTTAGGGTCTGGGTGAAGAAGCTGAAGGCGAAGGGCGTCGAGATAGAGGGGACCGAGATAGGCAGGACCCAGATCATAAATATAATAGGCGACCTCGTAGAACCCAAGGCGAGAGCGCACCCGGTATTCGTCGTCGACCTATTTACGGAACTCTGCCCCCTGGCAAAGAAGAAGAAGAACAAACCCGAACTTACCGACAGGTTCGAATTATACATGGGCGGGATGGAGGTAGCCAACGCCTATTCGGAATTGAACGATCCCATAGAGCAGAAGGCGAGATTCAAGGAACAGGGCGGAAAGATAGACGAGGATTTTATAAGGGCGCTCGAATACGGCATGCCGCCCGCGGGCGGGTTGGGCATAGGCATCGACAGGCTTGTCATGGTACTCACGGATTCGCCGTCGATAAGGGACGTGATATTATTTCCGCAGTTGAAGCCGGAAGGGTAGATTAGAGGAGACGATAATCTTGGACCACAGTCGACAGACCACAGAAAAAGCTTTAACTGTGGACCATGGTCGGTGGACTGTGGGCTACTAATGGAGTTTTAAACGCACGATGTGGGAGTTTTTTGTGAGCATGAGGTATCTCACGGGAAAGAGAAAAGAGGCCTTCATCTCTCTCATAAGCCTCATCTCAATCTTAGGCGTCACCATAGGAGTCGCTGCTCTCATAGTGGTAATATCGGTCATGAGCGGGTTCGACGAAGAGCTTAAGGAGAGGATAATCGGCATAAATTCTCACATAGTGATAGAGCCGGCGTACGGCATATATAAACCGGAAACAATCGTCTCGCGTATCAAGGGCATAGAACATGTGGTCTCGGGAGCGCCTTATGTCCACAGCCAGGTCATGCTGCGTAACGGCGACACCGTCACCGGCATAATGCTGCGGGGTATAGTGCCGGAAGAAGAGGCC
>CAZPYQ010000159.1:0-1875 GCA_964590585.1 uncultured Planctomycetia bacterium
GCCCTGTTGTTTCCTGTAATTGAAATGTTGTTTGTAACGGAGGGGTATCTTGTCGACCTCGACCAGTATGAAGAAATCTATCGTCCCGAATTCGTTGTCCAGCGCCGGCTCTCCGCAGGTTACGCCGCCCAGCCTTAAGTATCCTTTGAATATAGGGGGTATCTTCTTCCTGATCGCGTTCTCGTTCGACAGGGCGATATCGAGCTCATGCTGCCGGGGTTTCTTGAGTTTAAAACCGGGGCGGGGGATGACGCTGAACTCTTTGGACGTAGAGTATCTTCGGACTATATATTCGTACACGGCCCAACCTGTCACCAGATCCGTCTCTTCAAGGCTCACGCACCCTAACATGTAGCTAAAGTTGCCCCTTACCAATAGTTCGGTTATGCCGGTCCAGAGGAGCGCTATGACGGCGCCGGAACGGTAATCGGGGGATACACAGGTCCTGCCCAGCTCCAGGCACCTGTCCGCTATCTTGTAAAGGCCGTGTATCTCGTATTCCTTCGAGGAATAAAACCCTTTCGCCGAATTGGCGATTGCCCCCAGATGCGCGCGGTATGTCCCTACGAACTTTCCCGTGGCCTTTTCCACCGCCAGTAGATGCAGGCAATGCTCGTCGAATTCGTCAAAGTCTATGCCGTACCTCTTCGCGCCTTTAAGGCCGCGCGCCTGCTCTATATTGAAGACCTCGTAACGCAGGCGCTGGGCCTTTTCCACTTCTTCGTGATTTTTGGCCAGCCTGACCAAGAAGTGCTCGCTTTCCGCGAGGAGGGCCGGCTCGATAATATGGGCGGGGAAATTCTCTACCATTAAGCGCTTTCCGGGATAGAGGTGAACTCTATCCACTCCAGGCGAGCGGCGGCCCGGGATCCGGTATATTGGCTGTTGCAGGAGACGCTTAAGTATATATCTTTGGGGTAATAACCCCAGGAGGCATTGAAGTCCTCGAGGATGTTTCTCTCTTCGGTGAACCATAATCCTTCCGAGGCGTCTTTACCGTTTCGTAATGTGAGCCACTTCACCTTGACCGCGCCTAAACCGTAAGTCGCGCTGCCTTCGGCGCCTACCGGGGTCAGGGTATCCCACCTGTATGAGACGCTTCTATTGTTTATTATACTGCCGGTTCCCACGTATATGCCTATCGCCTGGTCGTCCCTCGTCCTTATCCTTCCGTCGGCCCCTTCGGGGAGGCTCGTCACCCTCCAGCGCCACCTTAAGATAGGCGTCTTGGTGATATCTATGCCGCTAACGCGCGTTACGAGGCTGGCGCTCGCGCTGTTGGCCTCCATGCTTAAGTATGAAACACCTGTATTTGGATCGGTGGCGATAGAGAATACGGCCGGTCTAGTTCCGGGTTTGCCCTTTAAGAGCCACCTATTCGCGCCCTCGGCCGCGGCAAATGTTTCTTTCCACCCGATAACGGGCGCCTCGGTCACGATCGCCCCCGTTTCTTCCTTGCATGCCAGGAGAGCCAGCGATATTATCATAAAAAAGGCTTTCATTCTCATGAGCCATATTCTAACCTCTAATCCCGCCATTTGCAAACACTTTACGCTTCTTGATGACATTGTAAGTCGTTGACAATAAAGCGGCGATGTTATAACATATCATCCGTCTGATACGCGAGGATAAAAAAAGAGACGCGCCGAGAAGTAAAACCTTGCGAATAAGGCGTGCCGTAAGACGTCGATCCGGACGAGCTAATGGGCCTATCCTTCATTATCATAACGTTCATCACAATCCGCATCTCGGCGCTGGTGGTTGTTTTAAAATAGGATAGCCCAAAAAGTCACTTCCTCTCACTATAGCGCCCCTATAAAAATCCTAAAATAATTGCAAGAATTTCGCCCTTTTATACGTCTTTATATATAGGGG
>CAZPYQ010000160.1:0-1781 GCA_964590585.1 uncultured Planctomycetia bacterium
GTGTATAAGTTCTATGACGCCTATGGAATCTATTATGCCCTCTTCCAAAAAGGAGTCGTCGTCTTTGAGCCCGGCATCTTCGGCGCCAAGGAGGTAATTATTTATTATGAAGGTCTTTAACTCGCCTTTTATGTCGTCGTCTCTTTTCATGGCATAGAATACATGTTCTTTATGCGCCCAGCCTGTT
This sequence comes from uncultured Planctomycetia bacterium, assembly GCA_964590585.1. GTDB lineage: Bacteria > Omnitrophota > Gorgyraeia > 2-01-FULL-45-10 > JAHFGN01 > CAZPYQ01. The sequence goes on from CAZPYQ010000160.1 coordinate 188, forward strand.
TTTAATGTAAGCGATCGTCTTTTTATTCAAAGGCCCCCGGATGCGCTTTAAACCTTCCTTGCGCGTTATGTATCCGTCTCTCACCATTTTGGCCGTCATGAAGGCATAGGGGTTAAAATGATACCTGGCCTCGTGGCAGGCTATCGCCAGAGAATTCAATAGACAGTTGGTGGAATTATCAAGTCCCGGCGGCGCCTTCCATCCCAATTTTTTGTTTTTTTCCGATATCTTCTTCTCGTCATAACCTAAAAAGAGTAAGGGATGGATATAATACGGGAGATCCCTTCTCTTTTTGTAATCCGACGTGCTCAAGAAATAAGGCTCTACTGCCCTGCGGCCGGCTACGGAAGACAAAGGCCCTTTTATGGTCTTTTCCATGCTCCTCATCATCTTGGGCGAAACCCTGAAAACGGAGGTATCAAGAGGTGCCTGTCCCGGCGACCAGCCGAAACCCACCATGGGGATGCCTTTTTCTACGGCCGTTTTTAAAGCGGAGTATTTTACGAGCCCTATACAGGAGACGCAAACCGCGTTCGCCCTTTCCGTGGCCTTGGCCGAGTAGAGGTCCCTGGTCATCGCTGCCCGGAATATTTTCTTTAAGACCCCGAAGCGGGGCTTAAAAAAGATGTGGTCCACGTCGAGGCGCTCGACGACGTTTCTTATATTCTCGTATGTCCCCTCCGGGATGAACCCGTTATCCAGGGTGAAGGCGAGGACCTTCAATCTATATACCGCTTTAAGTATATAAAGCGCATATGTGCTGTCCTTGCCGCCGCTATAGCACATGAGTATGTCATAAACACCCTTTCCCTTGACGGCCTTTAAAAGCGCCTTGAATTTCTTAAGGCAATCCCTTTCAACGCGCCTTCTTTCCGATTGAGGCATTCTCTCCCGGCACAGGCCGCAGACGCCTTCTTTATCGAATGTGACGTGGGGAAAACCTTCCGGCAATACGCATTTCTTGCATATTTTCATGGCTTAACTGGCCCCTTTATCGACAATCCTTGAAAAAGGCGCAAATACCTCATTTTTAAAATAATCCGTATACAATCTGACGCCCTCTTTGTTAAGATGCTGGAAATCGCCGTAATACCTGTGGGGATAATAACTTACCGGCTCCCGGGTAAAATAGACTTCGGGATATTTCTTCTTCAGTTTTTCGACAAGCGCCCTGTAGGTGCTGTTAAAACCGTTCATCTCGAATATATCATAAAGCCCCTTCGGTATGAGGGCGCCGCAGTATACCACCTTTATGCCTTTCGCGCCGGCCAGCGAGATTATCTTATCGATATATCTTCTGCTGGTCCTGGAGAGCGCCACTTTATTCTGGCGTTTCCTGGGGCCCCGGAAGGTATCAAAAAAATCGTCCGGCAGGATCTTATCGTCGTTGGGAGACGGCATGAAGCCGCGGTTCTTTTTCATAGTCTCCACGAACTCGCGGTTCGTGCCTTTATAGTCATCGCCGTAATCGGCGGCCTTTGAAAAAAGATACCTCTTATAGGCCAGGCTCGCTATAAATTTAAAGAGGAAACTTTCCCTCTCGAACCAGCTTAAATCTTTGCATACGGTTAAAAAATCGTCCCATCCCATATAG
>CAZPYQ010000161.1:0-1691 GCA_964590585.1 uncultured Planctomycetia bacterium
GACAGTCTTTACAGCCAGCTCGCGGCGCGTTATGAGAAGGCGGTGGATTTCGACACCGCGGGATCGATAACGATACTGGCGGCGACCACCATGCCGGGCGACGACGTGACGCATCCTATCCCGGACAACACGGGCTACATAACTGAGGGGCAGTTTTATCTAAAAAACCGCGTGATAGAGCCGTTCGGCAGTTTAAGCCGCCTGAAGCAGCAGGTGAACGGAAACACCCGGGACGATCACAGGGTCATAATGGATACCATGATACAGTTATTCGCGAACTACAGGGAGACCCTGGAAAAACAGGCGATGGGTTTTTTGATGAGCGCGTGGGACAAGAAACTCCTCAAATACGGCGGGCTTTTCGAGAGGCAGATAATGTCACTCGAAGTCAATATCCCGCTCGAGAAGGCGCTGGATCTCGGATGGGAGATAATGGCCGAGTGTTTCGAGCCGGAAGAGACCGGTATAAAGCGAACTCTCATAGAAAAACATTGGCCGAATAAGGCTTGAGCCGGGCCCGGCCGGGGGACAAAAGATGGCGAAGATAAAATTTACAAAAGGGGAGCTTAAAAGGGAGCGGGACAGCCTTAGGCAGTATGAAAGGTATCTACCAACACTACAATTGAAGAAGCAGCAGCTCCAGATGGAGATTATACGCCAGAGGCTCGTCCTCGAAGAGAAAAGATCAGACGAGGCCCGCAGGGTGAAGGACGCGCTCGCATGGGCGGGCCTTTTGACCGACACCGGAATAGATATAACGAAGTGGGTGCGGCCGCTTAAGATTCTTAAGGGTTCGAGGAATATAGCGGGTGTCGGGCTTCCGGTCTTTGAAAAGGCGGAGTTTGCGGAGGCGGATTACGACCTCTTCCTCTCACCTCTCTGGGCGGACGCCGGCATAGATGCGCTTAAGACCGTCGCCGCCCTGCGCGAGGAGGCGGCCGTCATAGAAGAGGCCATCGCCGTCACAAAGAGAGAATTGCGCATCACCACCCAGCGCGTGAATTTATTCGAGAAGGTCAAGATACCCGAGGCCCTTGAGGCGATCCGCCGCATCAAGATATATATAGGCGATCAGATGGCAAATGCCGTGGGTCGTAGCAAGATAGCCAAAAGGAAGATAGAGGAAGCCGTCTCGGACGAGGCGGAGATGGTAGTCGTATAACCCTTAGGCGTCGAACGGCTTAAGGTTATGGTGAGCGGAGTCGAACCATGATAGTTCCGATGAAAAAGGTCGCGGTGATAGTGCAATCAAAGGATGCCGACGATACTGTCCGCAAACTGGGCGCCCTCGGCGTCGTCCATGTGGAGAACCAGAAACTCCCGGCCGGCCAGGATATCGTTTCCCTGAAAGACGACCTGGCGCTTATCGATAAGGTAAACGGCATATTGTCGCAGGAGGAGTTTTGCCGCCCCGGCGCGCCCGTAAAAGAAGTCGCACTCGTAAAGGATTGGAGGGCCATGGCGGCCCACCTCTTCGAGGCGTACACGCGCCTTACGCATCTTAAGGAATACTCCAGGGTCCTCTCCTCCGGTATAGCGGAATGGGAGGCCTGGGGAGATTTTAATCCCGAAGAGATACGCGCCCTGGAGGCCAGGGGGATATATATAAAGCTCTACAGGATACCCGCCGGGGAGCTAAAGGCGCTATCCGTAAAGGATGCCGTGATAAGGGTCGTCTCCGTAAAGGGCGG
>CAZPYQ010000162.1:0-1594 GCA_964590585.1 uncultured Planctomycetia bacterium
TTATAATATTTCTTTGCATGTCGAATGCGAGGACATATAGCGCCTCCCTGTATCCTATACCCAATCCCCTCCTCTGCCCTATCGTGTAGAACGGTATGCCCTTATGCCTGCCAAGCACCTTGCCATTGATTCCTACGATATCCCCGGGTGTCACGGAGAGCGCTGTTTTCTTTTTCAGGTACTCCTGGTAGTCCATGTCCCGGACAAAGCAGACATCCTGGCTTGATATCGCGTCGTGCGTGGGGAGGCGCTCCTTCTTCGCATAGCGCCTCACCTCGTTCTTGGTCATCTCTCCTACCGGAAATACGCTTATCGCCAATTGTTCCTGCGACAGGCGCGCGAGAAAGTACGACTGGTCCTTCGCTTTGTCCCTGCCCTCTTTTAGCATATAGCGCCCGTTCTTCTCTCCGCGCGCCACTCTGGCGAAGTGGCCCGTCGCTATACATCCGGCGCCGAGAGCCTTCGCCTTCTCCATGAGAAAACCGAATTTCACTTTCTCGTTGCAGACGATACAGGGATTCGGCGTCCTGCCGGACGAGTATTCTTCGACGAAATAGTCTATTACGTCTTTCTTGAAGGCTTCATAGACGTCAAACACATAATAGGGTATCTTGAGTTTATCCGCCACGGCCCTGGCGCGCGTTATGGCGGCGAGGGAACAGCATGTCCTGTCCAGGCTCGAGCCGCACTCGTCCCTGGGCCATGTCTTGAACGTGACCCCTACGCAGTCGAAGCCCCGTTTTATGAGCATACTGGCCGCGGCCGACGAATCGACGCCGCCCGACATCGCGACGAGTATTTTTTTCTTACCTTTCCGTGTAGACATATCTCTTACCGAAGTTTTCCGACATCCTTATATCGAGCGAACCTTCTTTCTCCTCGGTGATTGATATCCAGCCAATATCGAAATTCTTCGCCATCAAATCTTGGGCCCTTTCCGTGCCGAGCACCATGAATGCCGTGGCGAGGGCGTCAGCCTCCATGGCGTTTTTGGCTATAATGGTGACGCTCGCGGGGCGGGATGCGCAGGGCATGCCCGTGGCAGGATCTATGATATGCGAGACGCGCCTGTCCCCGACCTTAAAAGATTTTTCGTAATCGCCGGATGTAACCACCGCTACATCCGAGACGTCTACTTCCCCGATAAGCCGGTCCTTAATCCTGGGATGCTGTATCCCGACCCTCCACGGCTCTTCAGGTCCCCTCTTTCCGATACAGTATATGTCGCCTCCCGAGTTCACGATAGCGTTTCTTATTCCGTTATCCTTAAGCGCAATTATCGCCCGGTCAGCGGCATATCCCTTGGCTATGCCGCTTAAGTCTATCCTTACACCGGGCCTGTCGAAACCTATCCGTTTATTAAAGGCGTCAAGTATTATGTGCCCAGGACCTACGCGCTGAAGGGCGTCTTTTATCTCGGCCGCGGAGGGGACGCTATTTTCAAGCCTTGAGAAGCCCCACATGTCCACAAGCGGCTTTACGGTAATGTCAAAAGCCCCGTCCGTAAGGCCGTTGTACCTGATGGCCTCGCTTATCAGATAGAAGGTCTCGTCGTCTATATCAAGATATTGGTTTTCTTCGACACGGTTTATCC
>CAZPYQ010000163.1:0-1589 GCA_964590585.1 uncultured Planctomycetia bacterium
CGATAGGCCCATCCGCACATGTTATTTTTACCTTTTATTATCTCGGCCTTCTCTTCCTTCGTGAGGGCCAGCTCTTTTTTGGAAGGGGCGATGGCGCTGGCCTCCTCATCCGACAGCCCGGTGAACTCGTGAAAGAAGTCCTTGTAGATTACCCTGTCCGCGCCCAGTTCCGCGGAGAACGCCTTGAAGGCGCCTATCTGGCCCTCCGAGTATTTTGTGACTATCATCTGAACTATTATCTCAGGTCTCGTAATATTCATCTTTCTTTTAGTCCTGGTCAAGGCCCTGACGAAGTCGCACACGAGACCCAGGTCCCCTCCCTGCCTAAACTTATTATAGGCCTCCTTATCCGTGCCGTCCACCGAGATGCTTATGAGGTCGAGTCCGGCCTCGAGAAGCTTCCCGGCCGATTCCCCGGCGTTTGGGATATTTCCGTTCGTATGCAGCTCTATCCTGGTATAGGGCGACGAGATGCCGCGTAATTCCCTGATATATCCGAATATCTTATCGTTAAGGAGCGGTTCCCCGTAGATGAACGGGAATATCACATCGAGGCATTTAAAATTTCTTCCGTTCTTTTCGGTTATCTTTTTAAAAAGCTCCTCCGGCATGTGCCCGGGCGCGCGGTTTAACTGGCCCAGCCCGGTAGGACAGCCTTTGCACTTCAAGTTGCATATGGTGGTCGTCTCTATATACATCTCCGAAGGCATGCCCAGGCTCACGCTAAGACGCAGCTTCTTCGATATCTCTATGAGCGCTTTGTTCAGGAAATAGGGCATCTTTTTAAGGAACATCTTTAAAAATACGCCTCTCGTTATCGGGTTAAGGGCGCTCTTCCCGTCAGGATCCGGGACGAATATATCCTTTACGCCTAGAGCCAGAACCTCCAATACCGTGTCCGGATTAAAACTATAATCGATGACCGCGGCGTCGAAATTCATCTCTTTAAGATATTTAACGCGCCTAACCAGGGAACCCCTGCCCTGCGACCTTAGCCCGGTCCTCTCTATGACTGTCATCCCGAAATCATGCCTTTGGGCGACATCCGGCATGTTGGTCGTTATAAGGGCCATCCCGCTGGAGGGGAAGTGTCTTCTGGCCGCGGCCGATGTGGCATAGGCCCATGAGTAGTTCGAGAAGACCGCTATCTTTTTATATGTTTCCATGGATCAGATCGTCCCCTGTTGAGCGCCGGCGTCTTTGCCCCTCAATACCGAAAGTATGAGCCCCAGGAACTTACGCATCTCCTCTTTGGTGACCGATATCATAAGCCATGCCGCCGACATCGCAAGCCTTATTGCCATGTTTACCACCCCGGTGCCGGGGATGGCGTATATGATGGCTATGAACAAAACGCTCTTGACCAAAAGCGGCACGTTCTTTGTGGAGAGCGTAAAGCCCGTATCGCGTTTCGCGTATACGAGGTACACTGCCACTATTATAACATTGGTAAGGATGAGCGCGGCGTTTAAACTTCGAAAACCGAGTGTCGAAAATCTCGACAAAAGGAGATACGAGACGGCCAGAAGGCCGCTATAGCCCGCCGTCGATATCCACACTATACCCTTAAACCGTTTACGGGCCATAAG
>CAZPYQ010000164.1:0-1529 GCA_964590585.1 uncultured Planctomycetia bacterium
GAAGGGGTCCTCTATTATGACCTGACAGAGGGCGAAAATAGTGCGGTGGATTTAAGAGGAGAAAATGTCAATATCGGATGGCGGATGCCGGAGCAGTACATAGAAAGCGGGGCCGAGGTTATAATTTCTTTTATCGACCGGGAAGGCGGCGTTCATGATCTAAGGTGCAACGCAAATGAAAACGGCGAGGTAACGGCATCTACCGGTTGCCATACGACCGCGGACTTTGACGCCTCGAGAGTTGTCATGATTGAGGCGAGATTCGGTCTTAAGGAGACGAGGCCGGATATGAACATCTTTGCCATACTCGGCGGCGCAATAACGGCTATGCTCGCGATATTCCTCACGGCATTTGGGATCTTATTCAGAAAGGAACTGAAACAAATTCCCGGAATTATCCGCAAGAGCAGGCATGTCGCCCCCGTTGGGCCCGAAGAGGAAGAACTGCCTGTTACCTCTCCGGCAGCGCCGGCGGAAGTCGATGAGAAACCCGGAACAAGACAGTCTTCTTCCGGGCAAGAAGAGATGCTGGACGAGATCAACAAGGCCGCCGAACTTGTGAACGGTTGGGTAGATAAGATAGGCGTTGATTTCAGATATACGGGTTCTCAACAGGAAGACGGAGGCACTTTCTTCCCGTATATAAGATCGAACGAACCATGGGAGTTTTTTGATCAGGCAGCTGTTCCGCGCTACAATATAAGCATAGTAAAGCGCGCCATCGCCTTTATAATCGGCGCCTTGGCGTTATATTACGGAGCGAATTGGCTGGATATATTCTCCTTTGCCGCTCAGCCGGGAATGGTCCACCTCTTTCCGTATGCCGCGCTCATCATGATATTCGCGGGACTCAACTGGCGGCGAATAGTAACCGGCATAGGAGTGGGGACCGTATTCTTAACACTCCAGGCGTTTCATCCCGCGTTTATTCCTTTGGCTCACCTAAGTATTGCCCTTACCGCCATCACCCTTTTTGCCTATGTAGGGTCGCTTTTTACCGGATATCTGGCTGCCATAAAAGACCCGGAGGGTTATCTTGAAAACCAGAGAAGGCAGCTCGCTACACTGAAAGAAAAGCTAGAGGAGATAAAAGCCAATCAAAGGTTAATGGAAGAGGTTGGCAAACTAACGCGGCCGCTGCGCTCGAGGTCAATACCTGAATGGGATAGGTTACATGAAGAAGGCGGAGCCGTAGGAAGGACCGAACGATTCAGCGAAATACTCGACAAGGCCATAGAGGAGATAGAGGGCCTTCTTGGCGCTGATAAGAGGCCTGAAGTTAACGTGCTCGGCCCCCAATTAAAGAAAATAGCAAAAGCGGGGATAGGCCTGCTGATAGCCGGCATAGTAGGAATAGCAGTTTCCGCCATAATCGGAGCGCCGCTCGCGATTATCGCCGTGCCCATTATCCTTGTAACGCTCCTCGGCGCCCTTACCTATTATTATGTAAAACCAAAAGTTGAGGCGCTTACCCTCATATATCCGGCCAGGGACATGAAGAATATATACAGGGATTACCAGAGGCTCAT
>CAZPYQ010000165.1:0-1502 GCA_964590585.1 uncultured Planctomycetia bacterium
TATGGCAGATAAAAATTATATAGATGATAAAACAGCGCAGAAATTAATCGATGAATACGAAGAGGTTGTGCGAGGTGTAAATGGTTTAGTGCGTTCTGTTTCAGAGAAACGCGATTCGGAGGGCAATAAAGGCAGTAAGCGAATCTGATGTTCTGATACTCTGATAATCCAGTTCTGATAATCTGATACTCTGATAATCGCAGTTAACGATTATCTTGACCCTTTCATCCTTCCACGCTAAAAATGAATAAAAAGCTTGACATATCGACGATTATGCTGTATATTTTACTATGATGAGCGATAAAATACAGAAATATAGATTTTTAGGGAAAAAGCTTCCTGAAGCGAAACAGAAAAGATTAGTCCTTCTTACCGGTGCCCGGCAGACAGGAAAGACAACTTTGGCAAAGGCAAGATACGGCGACTTGCGGTATGTAAATTTGGATTCTCCGGAAAACCGCGATTTTTTAAAGGATGTTCCTGCCGCCGCCTGGGCCAGGGATATCGGCGAGGCGGTTATTGATGAAGCGCAGAAGGAGCCGGTGGTTTTCGAGAAGATTAAATACGCCTTTGACGCCGGCGAGGTTTCTTTTAGCGTGATTTTGGGCTCAAGCCAGGTATTGCTCCTGAAGAAAATCCGCGAATCGCTTGCCGGCCGCGTTTCCATTTATGAATTGTGGCCTTTGTTGATGAGCGAAATATATCATAGCGCATCCGGCGCGGACGCGCCAACGCCTCTTATTGACCGGCTGCTTTCGGGCGAGGGGACTGACGCGGTTTTAGGGCCAAGCCCGGCTGTTTTGCTGGACGAAGAATCAAGTTCCAGGCGCCGCGCAGAGGATTACCTTTTGAAGTGGGGCGGGATGCCCGCGCTTTTGCCTCTCGGCGATGAAGAACGGCGCAAATGGCTGAGGGATTATGAATACACTTATCTGGAGAGGGACCTTGCGGACCTTGCGCGGCTGGATGACCTCAGCCCATTCAGGAAATTTCAGAAATTGTCCGCTTTGCGTTCGGGGAGGCTTTTAAACTATTCGGAATTAAGCCGCGACGCCTCCATTTCCGTAGATACCGCAAGACGTTATTTGGAGTACCTTAATATTTCCTATCAGGTCGTGCTTCTTGCGCCATATCGCCGCAATATTACCAGCTCTGCGGTTAAGACCCCGAAGATCTACTGGTTGGACACAGGGCTGTTAAGGCAATTGTCCGGTTTTATCAGCGATGACAGCGGCCAGGTTTACGAGACGATGGTTGTGGCCGAGCTTATAAAATGGGTCAGGACGATGCAGACGGAAGCGGAGGTTTATTTTTACCGCACCCGTTCGGGGCTTGAATTGGATATTATTGTCCAGACGAGGAAAGGCATCCTCGGCATGGAGATAAAGGGCCGTAACGAGCCAGCGGCAGTGGATATAAGGCCGATGCGGGATATTGCCGCGCGCCTGGAAAAAGAATGGCTCGGAGGGATATTGGTATACCGGGGGGACAGGATCAAGAGG